>JACDGI010000360.1 GCA_013821665.1 Anaerolineae bacterium | reverse complement strand
GGCCAGTACGCGCTGTAGTGTCGCCTCGTCCATATTGCCACCACTGATAACCACCACTGTCGGACGGTCATCAAGCGGCAGCACACCACTCAATAAGGCTGCAACGCCCACCGAACCGCCGCCCTCTACAATCCAACCGGCGTTGACCATCAACCAGTGCATGGCATGGGTGATTTGTTCTTCGGTGACCAGTACGCAGCTATCGACCACTTTTTTCGACAACTCGAAGGTGACGGAACCGGCTTCAATCTCACCGGAAAGCGCTTCGGCTAACGTCTCCCAAACTTGTGGACGATGTTCACTATAAAGCCAGTTGTAAAGTGCCGGTGCGGAAAGTGCATTCACACCTACGACCTCAATCGCGCTGCTCTGATTTTTGATCGCCAGCCCCATGCCCGAAATCAAACCACAGCCGCTGGCCGGAACAATCACGCGTTCGACTTCCGGCAGATCATCCAAAATTTCGAGGCCAATCGTGCCAGCGCCCGCAATCACGCGCTCGTCGTTGTAAGGCGATACGAAAGTTCGGCCTTCAACCTGCTCCAATCGTCGGCCTTCGAGTTCGGTTTCATCGTAATTTGAGCCGAATAAAACGACCTCTGCCCCATAACGACGCACGCCATCCACCTTGCGTTTGGGTGTATGCGATGGCATCAAAATTTTAGCTGGTAGTCCCAATAAATGGGCGGCGTAGGCCACTCCTTGCGCATGATTGCCGGATGAAGCCGTCACAATGCCCTTCGCCCTTTGAGCATCATCCAGCAGCAGCATGGCATTCAGCGCCCCGCGAATTTTGAAGGAATGGGTTTTGTTGGCGCATTCCAACTTCAACCACATATTCGCCCCAAGCTGCGGCACATGCTCAAAAGGTGTCGGACGCAAATAACCCGCTAGCCGTTCCCGAGCAGCCAGAATATCGGAAGCATTAACCATCGTTTCACCTCAATAGTAATAGAAGATATTTTGTGCCAGCAGATAACCACGATGGCTTTGATGTTCTTCGGAATATGGGGAACGTTCGGACACGATTTTTGTCGTGAAGCCTGCTGCTCCGAGATATTTACGCATTTCCGCCAGTTGAAAGAAGGTGAAATCCAACGAAACGGGCTTGTCGAAAAATTCATCCCGATGCAAGACTTCGTCACCAAGGTGGAAGGCCAGCAGCAGCCAACCATCGAATTTCAACACCCGCCGAAATTCTTGTAGCACACTAATCACATCGGGCCGTGGAATATGAATTACCGAGTAAAAAGCCGTAATGCCCGCTAATTCACCCATCCCGAACGGCAGCGCCCGCATATCAGCCTGTTCGAAGCGCTGACCGGGATTCAACTGCTGTGCCTGTTTAATCATTTCAGGTGATAAATCCACACCCATCGCATCCGCACCTCGATCATGTAAGTAACGCGCGATCTGTCCCGGCCCGCAGCCGATGTCACAAACGAGTCCGTGTCCTTTGACCATTTCGGCAAACATCATCAGCAAATGGCGGTCAAAAGGTTTGTAATCCAGTTCGTGGAACAGGCTCTCGGCATATTGCTCGGCAACGCGATCATAACCAATCTGGGTATCGTTCGTCATCGTTATAACTCCCGCAAGGCAGTGATAAAGGCTGTGTCATAGGTATCGCGCACCACCACATCCAACACTTGAGGCGAGTCGCCATCGGTGCTGACGGTTGCCAGCCCCACCAATTGACCATCAGCCTGATAACTATAGATGGCACGGTCAATCTGCCGCCACCAGCGCCGTAATATTGTGCGGGCTGCTTCTTTATCCGGCAGATTGCGTTCTTGCATCAGCATAACGATGGCCCCATCCAAGTCGTCGGGGTGATACAGCCGCAGACCATTCACTGGTGCTTGACTGTCGCGTTCCCACTCGCTGCGTAAGATGCCCATCGGCCATTCGTCCCAATAGCGGCCTTCATAGTGCAGCATATTTTGTAAGCGGCCTTCATAACGGAAGCCTACGCGCTCATAAGCCCGTAAACCGCCCTCATTGAAGTCGTAAGCGCCAAGATAAACTTTATCTAACCGCAGTACTTCGAAGCCATAACTCAACAGCAGACGAACCGCTTCTGTCCCGTAGCCTTGCCCACGCTGCTCCCGCGCCGCCATCCAGATGCCCAGCTCGGCGTGACGGTTACGCATGTCGATTTGCTGCAAGCTGCACGCACCCACGAAATGCCCATTGTCACCCAATGCTTCAATGGCGAAGTAGCGCAGATTTGCACCGGGGTTGGTGATGATTTCTTCCCAGAATTCGCGCACCTGTATATCGGTTAAAGGCGGGCTGTCACCGTCCGTAATCAGTTGTAGATCAAGGTCGGTGTAGGCATATTGAATCACGTCCAAATCGCTGCTTTGCAAGGGGCGCAGTTTAACTTTTTGTCCGGTCAAATGAAGCGGCATGTTGAGAGTCTCGGTTATTAAGGATCTGGCTAATCATCCATCGGAAAGCATTTTTCTGCGAGTCCAAAACGTGATGTTCGCCAGATACACAAATAAAGAGAGGCAGACCTATTGCCCGCCTCTCTAAGCTGATTAGGAATTCGTACTAACGACGGTTAGCCCGAAGCGCCAGTGCCCATCATCTTGCTATCCCAAGCGCCGGTTCCCGATTGTAACTGGGCCGAGAAGAATGATTCGAGGCTGGTACGCAGGGTGGTACAGGACGGATCTTCACCACTGATGACAGCGGGGTTAAGCATAACGGTTGACGGTGCCATCGTCGGGTTGGCCGAAACATCAGCCGTAGCTTCCATTGACATATCGGCAGTCGCTTCCATCGAAGGCGAGGTTATGCCGGACATATCAAACAATGGGCTGTACTGACCATAAACATAATTGCTGAGGGTCACGTCTGTAGGCATATAACCGAAATAGCGTTCGGCTAAACCCGCCAATAAAATCGTGGATGAATCGCAGCTTAGCGTGCCCATGCCCATTGAGGCAGTCGCTTCAGCACCGGTTGTGCTGGTCGTACCACTATCGGGTGTAGCAGTTGCATCTTGAGCAGCCGCCGGAATAACCAAAGCCAGTGCCAGCACGCCCGCCAAAACTGGCAGCAACAATTTCTTCATGCCCTTCATGTTGATCTCCTCCAACTCATGTCCCAACTTATTATGGATGTTCGTCGACGAACAAAGGTCAGTGTATGACGGGAACATTTCAGCTTAATCAGCCATGTGGTTAGAATTGGAATAGATCGTTTATGGGCCGGAATTAGGACAATTTGCCAGTGTCGTTTGTGGTTAATAATACTTTAGCTGAGCCGGCTTCTAAAGAAGTTAAATCCCTGATTAAATAGATGAGAATGGTCTCATCAAAATTATGATGGATTGACTGTGGGCAAAGGGAGCGTAATGGGAAATAGAGGGCGGTTAAACCCTCACCCGTCACATTGATGGTTATCGCTAACCATCCGTTCGACCCGCTGCCGGACATGTGTTCCTATCCGGTCGGCAATCCCTCAACCTTGTGTTCCAAGGGGTTGGTACTTTAGGGGCGTTATAGTTACGAAAACCCACCACTATCGGCCCACAGATCATACGCCGCAAAAACGGACAAAGAGCTTGATATGGCAATTTTAGCTTCAACGGATGAGTAGCCTCACCCGAAGAGAGGGTTTGAACCTCTACCTCCGGATTTTGAGTCCGGTGCTATACCGATAAGCCATATGCGTCGGCCCGTTATATCATTGCTACTTAGCGACTGTGTTGCTTTTCTAAAGCTTTCTCCGCCACTTGACCATATTCCACGAGACGTTTAGCCATACTGATTGAAAAGGCGACTTCTTCTTTCGACATTTCTTTGATGGCTTCGTTCATGACATCAATCAACGGAACATGTGGATGCAGTTTTTCGACGAGTATGAGATACACGCGTTCAGAGAAAACAATACTCAGAGGGTCGACCGCCGCATATGTACGTAAATGCTTGTCCATAAAACACCTATCCTTCTCTATACACTAACGATCATTTTCTTGACACACATCCCGCTAAACGTTTTGCAATTCTTACATTGTAAATTACTCTCACAAAACAAATAATGGAATGTGTAATTATTGCTCACAAATCTTGCATCTTTAAGATATTTACGTAAAGGATGCCTTTAGTACTATCCAACGCGTCAGCGTACCGAAGAACTGTTGCTGCTTAATCAGGTATTTAAAGAACGGGCAAATGAACGGAGATGGATCGCTGTGCTCTGTCAACTGAGCTACCAGCCCATGCTGTGGACTGGAGGGGACTCGAACCCCCGACTTCAATAAACCATAACCTTCGGCCCGTATTCTTGCTGCGATTCAGTTGTTAAAACTGCGGACAAAAATGTGCCGGATGTTTTTTGGTGCTCTACCACTGAGCTACACACCCACGTTTGGATGTGGCAAGGAGTCGAACCCGCGTCCTCCCGATTATGAGTCGATAATCCAATCACGGCGGCCCGCATAAGAGCCATTCAAAAGATTACGGGCAAAGGTCTGGAAGGGCGAAATTCCACATTGCTGTAGAAATGCTCAGCCCATGAGCAGCCCGCAAGGCGGGAAAGGATTCGAACCCGATAACCCTTACCAGTCGGCCCGTAACCACATTGATTGTTAAAATTTGCGGGCAAAAGGGGTGACATGGAAAATGGAGCAAGCTCCTGAGTGCCTTCGACCACTCGGCCACATCTCGTCCGAAAACAAGATGACGGGATTCGAACCCGCGAGGTGGTTGCCCACCTACTCGCATGTAAGGCGATAATCCACATCAATCGGCCCGCAATACTATTCGGTTGTTAAAACTGCGGGCAAAGGGAGCGACATCGGCAAAGCGCGTATGCCAGTTCCGCCACTGCTCCATGATTGGGGAGCAGGTGGGATTCGAACCCACATGTGTTTCCACACTCGTGTTTAACGATAACCAATGCCTACCGGCCCGCAATACTCATTCAATTCAGTCACGTAAAATTACGGACAAAAGGGTGATATGGAGATTGCCTTGCCACTCGGCCACACCTCCATGATTGGGGAGGCGACGGGAGTCGAACCCGCGATTCCTTCAGGATAACCCATACCAGTCGGCCCGCTCGTTTACGCTTTAAAGTGGAGCGTAGATGACTAATCCACACCCCATCAAAACTGCTCACCGCATCATTCCCCCTCTGCCATGCAATGGAGAGGGGGTCGGGGGGTGAGGATTTTCAAATCTCTCCCCGTGCGAAGTTGCTAATCACCTGCGGTGCAGCCGAGTCAAACCCGACCACATCCATCATGCCCGCGTCATTCGGATCGGCGATGGTGAAGCCGTTCGAGGTCATCCCGACGACCACCAGCTTGGCAGTAATCCCCATTTTCTCGCGGTATTCTGCCAAAGCCTGAACCGGATGCATCTGCGGGTTGAACCATGTTTCCGAGTCGGTGTAGATTACGAACATGTCCACCTTGATCTTATTCGCCAAAGCGTAGATCATCGGTTGGGCACAGTCGGTCGCACCGAAGGGCAGGCCCTGTGTCAACTTCGTGACATCATCCAGACGCATATTGGCCGAAATGTTCAACGGCACAATCTTGTCTTGGAACGAAACCATGCTGTAGCGTGGTTCGGTCTTAGCCGTAACCAGAGCCATCGCAGCGCTGGCATCACGCGGGGTCAGCCCCGGCACACCGGCAACATTTCCCCCAGCCATCGAACCCGACACGTCCAGTGCCAGCATCATGCGCTGGTTAGCTGGCTCGACGTTCTGGAAGGCCTTATAGAAGGCATTGTCCAAAGCGTCAATCACACGCGGAGTCGGTGTCCATTGACCATCACCACGCATACCGCGTCCCTGCCCGTAGATTCGCAGCGCCGACACCACCGCAATCGGGTGGATACGTGCCTTCCGCAGCAAGTCAGCATCGCCCAAGCGCTTGAGAACCACATCCTCCGCATCGCTCAGCGCGGTCAGCAAACCGATCTTCGCCATGACACCCAAGTTACGGATCATGGCTGTAAGCGGCATCTTGACCAGCAAGGCTTCCCACACTGCCGCATCATTCAACCATTGGGTCGGCAGTGCTTCACGCGGCAGATCATAGGCTTCGATCAACTTGATGACGGTCGCCACATCCTGCGCCTTTTGCACCTGCTCAAACGCCCAGATGAAAGCCAGTGCGCCATCTTCCGGCGGTGTGATGTCCCGCGCCCAAGTGGCTTCATCAGCCTGTGTGATCCACTTGTAGATCGCGCCATGTGTACCGGTCACCGGCTTAGGGTGAGCCAAGCGTAGGGTGTCGGTGTGCGTCCAACCGTCACGCTGACGGTACTTGATGACCTGATAAGCCAACCCGCGTCCGTCGCGTGTCTGGTACCAGTTTGCCATCCCCTTACGCAGCGCACGTCCCCATCCCCGAAAGGTCTGGACGTATCCAGCGAACTGGAACAGGTGCGTTCCGGTGCGGCAAACTTCCGGTAGAGCAGCCAAAGCTGCTTGACGCGCCACCAGATTACCCTTCGCCGCCACCAAGGCCAGCGCGAAGATCGCTGTGTCGTTCTTAGGCGCACGTCCGGCAGCCGAGATGGCGACGATTTCGCGCACAACACGCTGTCCATCTTCATCAATACAGGCGAGGAGGTTGTTGGCATTTTCGACCGTCAAGGCTTTCTCGTTGATGTAGTACGTCCCACCTTCGCTGCCAAGCACTAAAAAGCGTTGCAGTCGCTTCCAGTTATCCAGTGCAAAGCTGTAGCCACCTGCCGAGTTTGCGACCTGATGCGTACCCGGAATCGGCTGATTCTGCGGTGTCTGCTTGGTGTTGAGGACGTTCTTGAGATAGTTTGCCATAATGCACCTCCCGTTCCTTTCGTCGGGATAAACAAGATTGCGGACAAAAGCTCGTGCTGGATATAACGCTCTGCCACTGAGCTACACGTCCCATGATTTGGAACCAGATAAGACCCAGTCCGAACCACTCCTCAAGTATAAAACCGTAATTTTTCTCCAGCAATTGACATTTCCTCAGAACGCAAATCTTGCGCGTCTCTCGAACAAACACTGATTTGGCTTTTCGGTAGGACGAGAGAGGGATTAGCTCCCTCGATCCACCTTGAAGTACCGTCGCGGAGGCTAACGGCGCTCCTACCCACGAGAATAACACGGGTTGGCAGTTCGTTGATTTCGTGAGCGGTTTTGTTCGATCAACTTCAGTTTGCGGAGGAAACCCAATCATGACTCGTGTTTTCGTTTTCACCAATCACAAAGGGGGTGTCGGGAAATCGACATCCGCCACCAATACTGCGCTCGGTATTGCCGGGATGCTGCGACGTGCAGGCGCACCCAATTCTCGTGTCCTGCTGATAGACACAGACAGTCAGGCACATGCGACCCTCGTTACAACCGGAACGAAGGACTATGGCGCAGACAACAGTCTATATACCGTTCTGATGGCAGATCGCCAGAATGCGGCACAGACGCTTCTCAATTGCATTGTGCAATCGACATGGGATGCTGATTTGCATATCCTGCCTGCCTCACCAATATTGGAGGGTGCAGAGCGCGAATTGATGGGGATTGCTGGTGCGCCGTATCGTCTCGCTGATCCATTGAGTCGCATCGCCAATCGTTATGCTGCCATCGTCATTGACACCCGCCCGTCATTTTCCCTCATGACCGAAATGGGATTGATTGCTGCAACGGACGCAATTGTTCCTGTTGAACCGCGTTATCTCGAAACCGTTGGGTTGATGAGCGTCATTGGGAAAATCAATGACATTCGCGAAGGCTGGCGGCAGCCGAACTTGCGGGTCAGCGGCATTCTAGTCACCAAGATGAGCGCCCGCATTCGGGGACACAACCATCTACTCAACGAACTCAAAGCGCACAGCGTTTTGGGTAAGCTGCTGGTCGGCGTTATTCCAGCGAACGAAGCGGTGTCCTACGCCCATCAAAACCACCAGAGTGTCTTCAATTACGATCCTCAAGCGCCAGCAAGTAAGGCATACGCGCAGTTCGTCGGCAAACTCGTACAGCGTATGGCGAAGGAGGGTGTCTAATGCCACCCAAGAACCAAACCCAGCGAATTGATGAGCTACTCGGCGGCGTGACCGAGGAA
>JACDGI010000359.1 GCA_013821665.1 Anaerolineae bacterium | reverse complement strand
AGGCATTTGGCTATAATTCAAAAAACCGACCACATGCACATTTTTAGCTTTCGCTGCCTTTGCTCGAACCTCTAATACTTCGCGTAATTGCCCTTCTCCTACAAAAATCAATTGTGTTTTATCTTTCAATCCGGCAGCCAAATAGGCTTCCAGAAGTTGGACTGTACGCTTAACTTCAATAAGTTTTCCGACAAATAAGAAGGCCGGTAGATCGACCGCAACTCCGAATTGTGCCCTAATTGATTGCCTATCATAATGAGCCTTTCCCAGCTCGTAATGGGAGTTATCAACGCTGTAAGGTGTATGAAATAGACGAGTTTCATCCACCCCTTGGTTCAACAAAAATTGCCGATTATTGCTACCGATATATAGACATGCATCGTTATGACACAATAACCAACTCAATAATTGAGTGCGCCACTGCGGTTTTGGAGAAGCTGCGAAGCTTTGAGGTGTCGTTTCGGAAAAGCTGATAACGGGCATCCTAAAGAGGATTCGTAGCAGCCACACCAACCAGATTACATGCAATGACCATCCTACTAATAGGAGAGGTTTGCGTCGGTCAGACAACGCCCAGAAAAGCATAGAGGGTATGATACGTAGCTGCGTTTGGAGGCGATAATCATTATTCGTATTTGTCAGGAAACGATGTGGATACCCAGATAATAGGTCCATATCCCATTCGATATCGATGCCAAATTCTATATCGCGAGCACGACGACCGGCAGTTCCTTGATGGAAATAAGTGACATCGATGTCAATACCCGCCTCAATAATTGCACGAAAAAATGGAACCTGATATTGCACTGGATGGAGAGCAAGTATTTTGAGTTCTGTCATCCAACATCATTCCTAACTGTACTATCTGTAAAACCTAATCGGAATAGAAAATCGAGCACAACAGGTACATAGGAATAATCCTGTGTGATACAGCGTTGACGAGCGGCTAGCGCCATCTGACGACGTTGGGACTCACGCTCAGGAGCCAACCAATATGCCAATTTACTACGCAATTCAGGCTCCGCATCAAAAAAAACGGCCTCTACATCTTCCTTAAAAAGTTCTTGGTGCTCTTGTGTACGTTGAGCTATCATAATGGCACCACCGCAAGCCGCAATCTGAAAAGTACGGCTGTTGTGTTGGTCGCCACGCTGCAAAGCTAGATCTGTACTATGTGGTTCCCAATTTACCCAATGCAGTGCGACTTTGCTCGCAGCATAGACAAATGGCATTTCTTGTTCCAACACATCCCTGCCTTGCCAGTAGCGCCGTATCGGGTCGCTACTTTCAATACGATCCCACTGATTACCCCAGATACGAAATGAATATGGAAAGTCTGTGGCGGTTAATGTTGTTAAATCGCCTAGACGATGCGCTCGATACGATCCAATGAACGTAATATCAGCAGCGTATTGCTGGTAAAGCGAGTTATTTAATGTTACAGGACGATGAACCAGTGGCTCATACCCAAAACGTACGACAGCAACTGCTTTTGCACCAGCCGCTTTGAACTCAGCTTCATGCCAGTGCCGGGTCGTAGCGATTAAATCAAAATGAGTGATATTTTCAGCAAAGCGACTACCGGGACGATTTTGCCATGGCGGATCATGGTAGAAACACATGATTGGCACACCGTGTTTGTGAATGAAATCCAGGGTTTTCGGCCAACAATAATCTGCATTCGTAATATAAACGAGGTCGGGTTTAAAAGTATTAAATGATTGAAGCAACTGCCGATTCCATTCGGCCTCTACCAATGGATGTAATAGGCGGCGCGCCACACGTCCAGCAAAACTGCTCCACTCCGGCCAGAGATTAGTGTCATTTAGCCATCGAATAACAGCGCCAGATTGCTCAAAAGCGCGAGCAATATAGAGACTATTGGCTCCTGGCCAATATTGGCCAGTGAATAAAATTCGAACACCCGAAGTTTTAGAAGTCATTAACTTCTCCAGATTAATTTAATGAAACAGTATCAAGAGTGTTTGCCATAAAATTTTAATATCGCATAAGATATCCGAGTTATGGACATAGGTCAGATCAATTGCCAATTTATGAGGCATGATTTCATCAATATATTTCTGTTCCCAATCTCCTCCAGTCAGCATTGACTCCTCATACCTGTATTGCACGGATGCGGGGCTGGTGATGCCCGGACGGACACTCAAAACATTATGTTGTTCAGATGTATAAAGAGCAACATACTTGGGTGATTCTGGCCGTGGTCCCACTATGCTCATCTCGCCGATCAATACATTCCACAATTGTGGTAATTCATCCAACTTGGTTCGACGTAAAAGCCTCCCGACTGTCGTTATTCGTTTATCACCCGCACCTGTCACTGCTGGTCCTATCTTGTCTGCATCTATAAACATGGAGCGAAATTTTAAAATTTCGAATTCATGCCCGTATTGCCCTACCCTCTTTCCTCGGTAAAGAACAGTTCCAGGTGAGCTAACTTTCACACATATTGCTAAAATCAATAGCAAAGGAGAAAGGATAAATAAACCAGCGGCAGAAACAGAGATATCAAATCCGCGCTTTATACGCATAAGCTATTGAGCATGTTGATATGCGATGTCTAGTACCGCTGAAATAACATCTTCAATATCCATGTCAACCATTTTTGAATAAATTGGCAAGGAAATTACTCGCATCCCTATATCAGAAGCAATGGGGTAATCTTCTGGACGATAATCATAGGTCTGTACATAATATGGATGCATGTGCAATGGTATCCAATGGACGCTGACACCGATGTTGCGATTCCGTAGTGTTTGGATAAACGTTGCCCGATCAATAGTCAGTGCATCAAGTTTTAGCTTTAAGATATACAGATGATACGCATGATCGCTATATTCCGTGCAAATTGGTTTCTCTAATGCAGGATGATTACTGAAAGCCATATCATATGTGTGGGCGATATCACGTCGGCGTGCCATCATGGTATCCAGTTTATCCAGTTGCACAAGCCCAAGCGCCGATGCCATATCGGTTAGATTGTACTTAAAACCGGGTGCGATGATGTCATATTGCCAACTTCCTTCGCTTGAATAGCGTTTCCAAGCATCTTTGCTGATACCATGTAAGCGCATAATGCGGCAACGATCCGCCCATTCATCATTATTTGTCGTAATCATACCTCCCTCTCCCGTTGCTAATGTCTTAGTAGCATAGAAGCTAAAGGCGGTGAGATCACTTATTGTGCCAATCGTATGACCTTTGTATTGTGTCGGTAATGCATGTGCTGCATCATCAATAACATTTAGACCATATTTATCTGCAATGGTTTGTATTGCATCAAGGTCGGCGGATTGCCCAGCAACATGCACAGGAATGATCGCTTTGGTGCGTGGCGTGATCGCAGTTTCGACCAATGTAGGATCAAGATTGAAAGTGTCTGGTTGAATATCTACCAAAACAGGTTTTGCATTGAAATACCGGACGACTTCTGCGGTCGCTGCAAATGTAAAAGTTGATGTAATTACCTCGTCATCTGTTCTTACTCCTATGGCCTCCAATGCAAGATGCATCGCAGCTGTGGCACTGTTAACGGCGATTGCATGTTTGACACCGATACGCTCAGCGAAACGGCGTTCAAACTCAACAGTTTTGGCACCTGTAGTTAGCCAACCGGATGCAACAACTTCGCTAACGGCATTAACTTCACGCTGGTCAATATCGGGCAGTGCGAATGGCAGAAAACTTTCACGGATATGTGTAGCCATATTTTAAGGGATGCTCTTGTATCTTCAATTAACAGAAAGGATGAGGCAGCTAATGAAACAGCTTTTAAAGTTAATCTTATTAAGACAAACAAGATTAACATATATTTGGTTTGTGTACATCTACGCACTGTATAATAAATCTGCAATATTTATCAACAGATTGTAGAATGTAGACACAAAGGTGGGAAGTAATATTTCAAACTATTCGATGCTTTTTATGCCACTCCGTTATATATAACAATTTAAATTAGATTACATTAGAACCGATGAAACGATTTGCCATAGTAAGTACGGCTTACTCGATTCTATCATAGCTAGGAATTCCTTTCTGAACTGTCACACTGTCACAGGTGTCACAAGCCCAAAATGACGACTGTGAATACGATTTTGGATACCCCTGTGTATTTTTGTATTTTGTTGGGAAATTGCGTTTCTAAAACTGTGACGCTGTGACACCTGTGACAGTCACAAGTAAGTTTGAGGGAAACAAAAGAAAATACCTGTAGTCAGTGTCACACTGTCACAACTGTCACAGGCATTTCTTTTGAATATTGATACAGATTATTTGCGGTTATGGATTGGCTGTCACAGCGTCACAAGTGTCACAGCCCATAAACTCCACTTTTAACTGCCACAAACGCGTGGCAATCCTTCGAACGCGCCGCTGCACTGTCAGACTGCTGCTTCCGCTGATCAACCAGCCATCTTCTTTCAACTAGGCGCCAATCGCCGGTGTGTTGAAACGAATGGGTTGTACTTGTACTACTGCTCGATGCGCCACATCCGGCAGTAAATAAACGAAGCCCTCGTCCAGATAGCCCACGATGGTGGTACCAGGACGCGGTTCTTCCGGTTCACACATATTCTTCGACAGCATGAGTTCACCACTGGCGAGCAGCTGGGCAAAAGTGTCGATAAAGACCTGAGCGGCACGCTCCTGCTGCATCCCTTTCACTGTCTCCACAATTCTGTCCTACCGGCGGGGAAAGCATTTATCACAATCGTGCTCTGCCATGAACTTGTGCAGCATCTAGTACGTATTCACTTGTACAACATTATGGTGCTGCTAACGTAAAGGTGCGAATAATACTCCATGCGCTCATCACAGGGGAATTGTTTGAAAGAAGGGTACGCACACGCCAATTATAGATGCCATTCGGTAAGCTAATTGTGGTGGTAGATGTGCCACTCACATTCGAAACTGCGAACTCGGGCGAGGCAAAGGTAGCTGCATTATCCACTTGGATCTGGTAGATCATTGTACGTCCTACCAGATCCTTTACCTCTGACCAACTCAGTGTGACACCGCTAACGTTCGATAGAAAGCCTGCTGTAGGATTTATGAGTGCGGGAGCAAGCGGTGCGACAGCAGGTGCCACAAAGCTGCGATAGAAGGGCGAAATGACTAATCCATTGCCGAGGTTGACATTCACACGCCAGTAGTAGGTGCCTGCAACCGCTGCCGCCGGAACGGTTCGTGTTCCAACCGTACCACTGTTGATGTCATAGGTGGTGAGGTTAGCGGTAAAAGCCGAATCGGTCGCGATTTGCAATTGAAAGCCAACAGCCGTTGCTACCGGCTGCCATGTACAGGTTATCGTAGCGGTAGGCGTCAAAGATGCGCCATTAGCAGGTGTCAATTGCACATTGATCTTGAAGGTTCGAACCGCACTCCACGCACTTACGTTCTCGGCGGCATCATAAGCTTGCACCCGCCAGCTATAGGTTCCCTGCTGTAACGTAGTGATCAAGGCATACGACAATGTCGTAATCGGGAAAGCATTAATCTCTGGCGAACCGAAGGCCGCATCATCATCGACTTGCAGACGATAGTGGTTCGCACCAGCACTCGCCAACCACGAGAACGTTGGACGGCCAACAGCTAGCATCACTCCGTTAGCCGGTGCTGATAAGGCCGGTGCAGGTGGAGGTAAGGTATCGACAATGAAAGTGCGAACGGTACTCCATGCCCCGACTAGATTGGAACCGCTGATGGCACGCACCCGCCACGAATAGCTGCCATTAGCCAGCGTAGATGTAGCCGTAGAAGTGCTCGTCAAACCATTCGCGCTATATTCAGGCGAGATGAATGTTGCGGTGTTGTCCACCTGGATTTGATAGGTCATATCCCGACCGATCAAATCTTTGATGCTTGACCATGTGAGCGTCGGTGTCGTGCTGTTGGTTGCCCCTCCGGTTACTGGGTTAATAAGTATTGGCGCAGGTGGTGGCGCAGATGGAGATGTAAAGCTGCGATAGAAGGGTGAGATGACGATTCCACTGCCGAGGTTGACATTCACCCGCCAATAATAACTACCCGCAACCGAAGCCGCCGGTACTACCAGCGATCCGACCGTACCATTATTCACGGCATACGTGGTCAGATTGACAGTAAAGGCCGCGTCAGTCGCGATCTGCACTTGATAACCCGTTGCATTAACCACGGGCTGCCATGTGAAGGTAATGGTCGGTGTAACGGGCAAACTGATACCATTGGCGGGTGTCAGTTGGATGTTCACCTTAAAGGTACGAATGGCGCTAAACGTTCCAGCGTTACCCGCCGCGTCATAAGCCTGTACGCGCCAATTGTATGTGCCCTGCTGCAAGCTCGTGATCAAGGCGTATGATAGCGTCGTAACCGGGAAGATATTGATCTCCGGCGAACCAAAGCCCGCATCATCATCGACTTGCAAACGATAGCGGTTCGCGCCAACTACCGCCAGCCACGAGAAAGTTGGACGTGCATTGGCGACGATGGCACCATTCACTGGCAGCGACAAAGCTGGTGCCAATGGTGCTTTGGTATCGATGGTAAAGGTGCGAACCACACTCCATGGGCCGACCAGGTTACTGCTGCTGATGGCTCTCACTCGCCAGATATAAAGACCGTCCACTAGGGTAGATGTCGTTGTTGAAGTGCCGTTCAAGTGGTTTATGGTGTATTCCGGCGAGACAAAAGTGGCAGTGTTATCCACTTGAATCTGGTAGGTCGCATCACGTCCCACCACATCCTTGATGGTCGCCCAAGTCAATGTAAGGGTATTAGCGCTCGACATGACGGCGTTGGCCGGACTGAGCAGCACAGGGGCAAGAGGCGCAACCGCTGGAGCAATCAAGCTGCGATAGAATGGTGAGACCTGTAATCCACTGCCCAAATTGACATTTACACGCCAATAATAAGTCCCTGCGACCGACGTTGCTGGAACCGTTCGTGTGCCGACTGTGCCACCGATAACATCATAGCTGGTGAGGTTGGTTGTAAAGGCCGCGTCCGTTGCTACCTGCACTTGGTAGCCAGTCGCACTCACTACCGGCTGCCATGTAAAAGTAATCGTCGATGTGGCCGCGAGACTCACCCCATTCGCTGGCGTAAGTTGAATATTTACCTTGAATGTGCGAATAGCGCTGAAGTTCCCCGGATTACCGGCTACATCATAGGCTTGCACCCGCCAATGATAGCTTCCCTGCTGCAAGCTCGTGACCAGCATATAGGCCACACTGGCAGCCGAGGGCATTGTGGCAATTGGGAAAATATTAATTTCCGGCGACCCGAAGAAGGTGTCATCATCCACTTGCAGACGATAACGGTTCGCGCCCGCAATAGCAGCCCATATGAAGGTTGGACGCGCCGTAGTCAGCGTCACATTATCCGCCGGTGAGGTCAAAGCAGGAGCGAGTGATGGTACGGTATCGACTGTGAAGTTGCGGACAGCGCTCCACGCGCCAGCTCTCCCGAGCAGATCAACAGCCCGCACACGCCACGAGTAGACACCATCCGGCAAGGTTGCTGTGACAACGGTGGTAAGGTTCAATCCAGTGGCATTGAATTCAGGCGATACAAAGGTCGCGTTGTTATCAACCATCACCTGATACGTAACTGGATAATAGACATAACTGACCGCGTTCCAAGTGAGTGTCGGTGTATGTGTCTTGAGGATGGCAGCCGTTACCGGGCTAATTAGCACCGGCGCTGGCGCTAAGGTGGTCGGCACAACAATCGTGGTAGTTAGTGTGGCCTGATTGTTACTGCTATTCGAATCAGGAGTCGTGCTGCTCACGCTAGCGCTGTTGATAATCGTTCCGCGCGTGGCGAGATCCAAGTTCACCGTGACACTCAACGTAACCGTGCCACCTGCCGCTAAAGTAGGGAGATGACATGTAACCACACCACTCACTGCTTGACAGATTGCCGGATCATTGGCTGAGGTCGATTGATAAGTCGTGCCGGTTGGCAGTGTATCGGTGATAACCACGTCTTGGGCTGCATTCGTGCTGACGTTCGTGATGGTCAATGTATAGGTTTGGGATGTCGCCGCATACACTGGCCCCGCCGCTTGCGTCATGCTGATACTG
>JACDGI010000358.1 GCA_013821665.1 Anaerolineae bacterium | reverse complement strand
CCGGTTGGATATTCACGCACAGGCTTGGCCTGTACATCGACCCCCGGAAGTGACTGGCGTTCCTCACGGATTTGTAAGGCAACATGGAGATCGACATCAACCGCAATTGTTACTTCGCGGAAGGGCGCGATACCTTCACCTTCGGCTACCAGTTCTTCAATACTGCGAATTTTCTGCCCGGTGGTTTGTGCACTGGCGGCTGCGATGTCGGCGGTGGGTGGCACATTCACAAGGGCGGATAAGCGGTTAAAGATTTTTAAGGTTGTTGCCCGATCTGTGGGAAGTAGAGCAGGCACAATTGTCACGTTAAAGGCGGGCACGTTACGGGCAAGTGCGATTCCATTGCGGTCAAATATTACGCCGCGATCTGCGGCAATTGGAAGGCGACTTAACCGATTTTCATCTGCGGCTGCCTCATAGGTTTGATAACCGGCAATTTGCAAGTCGTACATACGTAACGAAAAAAGAATAAACACGGCGAACATTACGGCTTGAAATAATGTCAGTCGCCACCCCTGAAAGGGAAGTAAACGTCTGTTCATTGTTGTTCTCCTGCTTAAAACTTATGTGCGGTTATAGGTATTTCAGTAATGAGACGAAAGGTCTTAAGTTGCTTGCCTAAAAATACCCAGAAGTAGGTTGAGTAGAAGTGGTCATCGGGTCAACCGGAGATTGGTTCCTACAGCGCGTTGGATGACGCGCACAATTACATAAACAGGAATGATACCGATGAGATTATAAACGATTGTTGGCACGATGAATAACCGGAACTGGTCAAAGAGGACTCCGTAGCCGAGCTGACTGGCAAATTCAGGTTGGAATCCACTGAGAAGCAAAATGATAAAAATACTCACTTGCTCAATCACGGTTCCAACGAGGCTTACCCAAATTAAGGTGAATATGCCGACACTAAAAAGCTGCTGGCGTATGATGTTGATGGCAAAAACAATTAGGATTAAGCCTATAACTGATGTGCCTACGGGTGCTGCGGAGAGCAAATCTTTGCAAATGCCGCCTATAAACGCCCAAAGAACAGCCTGTTCAAGCGTGGAGTTGAGTGCCCACGAAACAATAATCAATAACACAAGATCAGGACGACCACCCAGAACGCTGATTTGTGGCATCACCGTGACCTGCAAGGCCGCTGCCAGCATCATAATAGGCAGGCTAAGGAAACTCCCCATAAATTAATTACCACTTCCGGGAGCGGTTTGCGTACTTTGCCCAAACACAGAAAGATCAACTGGCTGAAAGTTGGTGACGACCAATACGGTTTCTAAGGTTGCGAAATTATTCAGGCTGCGAACGACCGCGTTTTGAAAAAGCTCAAATTCGCGTTGCTGGACACTGGTGACTTGTCCAATGACGATGCCGGCTGGTAAGTTACCGCCCAATCCAGAGGAAATGACAATGTCACCTTCCTGCACCTTTGCGTTTAATGGAATGAATTCCATGCGTAAATCGGTGCTGGCTTGACCGACGATACTGCCTTCATCACGCGTTGTTTGCAGTCGCCCACTGATGGCGCTGGAAACATCTGTGATGAGTAAAATGCGAGAGGCATTGGCTGTCACATCGGAGACACGACCCACTAAACCCAGTTGAGTAACGACTGGCATACCAATACTTATGCCATCGCGTGTACCTTTGTTAATGGAAATGGTTTGAAGGGGGGCGTTAGCATCGGCGTTACTGATAACGTCTGCTGCCAGAAATTCCTCGTTTTGGGTTTGTGAGGTGTAGTTTACCAGTTCCGAGAGGCGCTGATAATCATTGGCGACTTCGCGTAATTCAACCAATTCAGATTGGTAACGGGCGAGGGCATCTTCTAAATCGGCGACTCGTTTTTGCAGCGTAGGCACATCGGACGACATATCGGCTACTTTAACCGCATCCTGTGTGGTTCGATTGAATAAGCCTGTGACGAAATTTAGTGGTATGGCGACAATGCCTTTAATGGGTGCTAAGAAACCAGCTTGACTGGTCGCAATGAGCACCAAGGCGATGGCGAGGCACACGCCTAAAAATAGAATGCGATTAGATCGCCAGTTACGCACGAATTAACCCCTCAATTGGGTAACGATAGGGTGCATTATAACAAACTTGCTGCACAGTTTACTGGGAACGGGTTAAAACGAGGAATCTTGAAGGATAAACACGATCTTTTCCACGCGAACTAGATAAACTTTTAATGCCGTGTGCTGCCGCGTTCCAACCCAACCAACAAGCGCCTAAGGTTATTGTAATCTTCTAGCACACGTCCTGCACCACGGGCGACACAGGTCATCGGATCTTCGGCTAACCATGCGCGAATGTTGACTTCGTCGGTGATGCGATCCGTCAAGCCTTTGAGCTGACTGCTGCCACCGGCCATACAAATGCCGCTTTCCATCAAGTCAGCGACGAGTTCGGGAGGCGTGTCGTCAAGAGCATCTTTTACTGTGTCCACGATGATGTCCACCGAGCCTGAAACGGCTTCGCGGATTTCAATCGAACTCACTTCGACGGAGGCTGGAAGGCCGGTCATTAGATTCCGACCTTTAACTATGAATGTACGTTCTTGCGGCAGGGGATAAGCCGAACCAATATCCTCTTTTACTTTTTGGGCAGTGGGTTCCCCAATGAGCAAATTGTGTTTGGTACGCATGTATTGGACAATGTCTTCATCCATTTCGTCGCCCGCGACTCGAATGGAGCGACTAATCACAATGCCACCTAAGGAGAAGATGGCAACTTCGGTCGTACCACCACCAATGTCGATTATCATGCTGCCGCGTGTTTCTTGTACTGGCAAACCCGCACCAATTGCGGCTGCAACGGGTTCTTCGATTAAATACGCTTCGCGCGCACCGGCACTAATCGTGGCATCGAATACCGCCCGCTTTTCAACTTCAGTTACACCGCTCGGAATACCAACCACAACGCGCGGACGTGGTAAAGGAACCCACGTTTGCTCGTGCGCTTTATTGATGAGATGGTTAAGCATGGCCTCGGTGACTTCAAACTCGCTGATGACACCGTCGCGTAAGGGGCGAACGACGATAATATCTTTAGGATTTTTATTCCACATTTCTTTAGCACGCGCACCGACCTCAATAGGACGGCGTGTCTTCTTATCGAGTGCTACGAAAGATGGTTCGTTAATAACAATACCCTTACCACGTACACTGACCAGCGTGTTGGCGGTGCCGAGGTCTATGCCGATGTCCAGAGAAAATATACCAAGGAGAAAATCAAACGGACTCTGCACGTAGAAGACTCCTCACGGAAAAGGGAAGCGCGCGGCATTATAACACGCGCTCACCCGAATACAAAAGTTACCCTAACCCTGCGCCAACTATACTATAATGATCGGCAATGTTCTCAGGTGTGTCCCTGATACACTGATTCTAAATCATTTCAATCGCTGCCTTGCAAAAAGGCTCTATCGACAGTGAATCCGGTTATGCTCGAACACGTCCGCCAAATCATTCAGAAGTTTCAGCTTATCACAGCGGGTCAAAAATTGATTGTGGGGGTTTCCGGTGGAACCGATTCGCTGGTACTGCTCCATATTCTGAAACAGCTTGCGCCACGGTTGGATATTACACTCCATGCTGCTACTCTCGATCATCAATTACGCGGTGAGGAAAGTGCAGGGGATGTACGTTACGTTGAGCAAATTTGCCGCGAATGGGGCGTGGTACTGACTATTGGACAAGCGGATGTAAAGCGTTTAGCCCGTGAACATCAGCTTGGCATCGAAGCGGCGGCTCGATTGGCCCGATACGATTTTATGGCTGATGTGGCACATATGCAGGGAGCATCGACTGTTGCGGTGGCACATCACGCGGATGATCAGGCTGAAACTGTCCTCCTACATTTGCTGCGTGGGGCAGGAGTACATGGATTAGCGGGTATGGGCCTGCGTTCGTCCGTTCCTAATCATGTTGATTTATCGCTTATTCGTCCAATGCTGCGGGTGTCGCGTGCCGAAATCGAAGCTTATTGTGAGCAGCATCAGCTTGCAGCGCGTTACGACTCGTCTAACGCAGACACCTCATTATTACGGAATGCAATTCGCCTAGAAGTGCTGCCATTTCTGACAGGATACAGCCCTCATGTGAAACCCGCGTTAGCGCGGTTGGCTGAAATCGCAGCCGTGGAAGATGATTATGTGCAGCAGCATGTTCTTTTGTTCACGAAATCTGCCGCAGTAACGGTTTCGAGACAGCAGATTTCAGTTGACCGGGACGCTTTTCGAGGATTGCACGCAGCGTTGCAGCGTCGGGTGTTGTTGTGGATGGCTGCACAACTCGGACAAACACAAGATACCAGCGCTAATCTCGTTCTTGATGCGATTGAAATGGCTATGCATGGACGACAGGGGGCGATTGGGCTTCTAGGCGGAGGAATCCGGTTACGTGTCGAATATAATTTGTTGTTGGTTGAGGTCGAGGAAAGGGCAGCTACGGAACATCACACTCCATTATTACCAGCCGAATTTGATGAGCCGATCAATATTCCTTCATCGAACATTCTAGTAGGATGGACACTGTATGTTACGTTAGATCAACCTCAAAATGCTGCTTCAGTTTGCGGAATTGCGGTTCCAAATGGTTCGCAAATCGTATTGAGAACGCGACAGGATGGGGATATATTCTATCCACTGGGCATGGAAGGGCATTCTCAAAAGTTGAGCCGGTGGATGGTTAACCGCAAAATTCAGCAAACTTTGCGCGACCAAATCCCTTTATTGGTAGTCGATGATGTGGTGGCTGCTATCTGCGTAAATGGCGCTTGGACGGTTAGTGAAACCTTTGCTATAAGGAATACCTTAGAACGAATTATTTATTTTCAATTTCTGGAAAATTCATGAATTTAGTTAATTTTTAACCCATAAACAATTATGTAAGAGCCATTGTTGGTTGCGTAAGTAGATTAAGTTGATTATCATTAAGACAAAATATGGGAATAGTGAACACTAGATATAGGTTGGCGCTATGGATACTATGATCGATACTGCCCACGTTCTCGTCGTCGATGATGAAGGGGCGATCCGTTATTCGGTTAGTAAAACGCTCCAGCGCATTGGCTACCAAGTTGATGAAGCGGCAAGCGGTGAAGAAGCGTTGGAGATGATTGCCCGTCACGAATACGAAGTGATCCTGACCGACATTCGTATGCCGGGATTGTCGGGTGTGGATCTCCTGAAACGTATCAAGGACATATCGCCGGATGGGATTGTCATTTTAATGACCGGTTATGCCAGTTTGGGAACCGCCGTTGAAAGCCTGCGTTTGGGCGCACATGACTACCTGATTAAGCCGAGTTCGAGCCAAGATATTCGCCAGAGCGTGGCGCGTGGTGTCGAACGGGCGCGTAACCTCAAACGCCGTCGTGCGCTGTTGGATGCTATCCGCAGCAACGTTTTCGAACTGACCCGTGCTGATGTAGAAGCCATCGCCGCCGTTTATGAAGATGACGACGCAGCGCCAGCGATTGCGCCGGAAGCCCGCTACGAGAGCAGCGCTCCAGTCGAACCGATGAATGCCAACATGACGCTTGGGCCGCTGACGATTTATCCCGGTCGTTACCAAATTTCGGTCGGTGACCAGCCGATTGATTTGACCCCAACCGAGTTTGATCTGTTGTTGTATCTGGCAGCGCATCGTGGACGCGTGGTGTCGTGCCATGAGTTGGTGCGTGAAGTCCGCGGATACGCTGTCGATGAAGCTGAAGCCCGCGAAGTTATTCGTCCGCATGTGAGCAATTTGCGGCGGAAACTTAAGCAAACAGGTAAAGATGCCGACCTGATTGTCAATGTGCGCGGTATTGGTTATCGCCTCAGTGAAACAGGCCAGTAAGCAGCTTGACTGAATGTCCCGGTTGAAATTTTCATTGGCATTTATCCGAACACAGAGCAGATTTATGATCTGTCTCTGTGTTTTTGCGTTGCTTAGTCTCGTAGCATCTCCTGTCGTTTACGCCCAAACTGATCCGCTGGCTAATCTGACATTGGAGCAGCGGGTTGCCCAGATGTTTATCGTCAATCTGTACGGCAGCCAACTGACCGAAGCGGGTCGGGATTTTCTTACCCAACTGCAACCGGGCGGGCTGGTTTTACTGCCCGAAAATATCATCACACCGACTGAAGTCGCCAAGCTCACCAACGTTTATCAACAGACGATTACGGATGCTGGTGGGCTGCCGTTGCTCATCGCTGTTGATCAAGAAGGCGGGACGATTTCCCATCTACATGACGGGTTTACCGTGTTTCCGGTTCCAGCACTGTTGACAGCGACAGGCGATACTAGTCTGGCAGAGCGAGTAGGGCAGGCGATGGCGCAAGAGATGCTGGCGGTGGGCGTGAATATGGATCTGGCACCGGTGGCCGACCTCGAAACCAATCCGAACAATCCAATAATTAAACGGCGGGCGTTCGGTAATGACCCACAGATGACCAGTCCGATACTGTCGGCATTTATCAAGGGTATGCAAGGCGGAAATGTGTTGGCGACGGCTAAACATTTCCCCGGTCATGGCGATAGCAGTACGGATTCGCATACGGGATTACCAGTGATTTCATTGAGCCGCGAACGACTGGAAAGTGTCGAACTGGCACCTTTCAGAGCGTCGATTGCGGCGGGTGTGAGTACGGTGATGGTGGCGCATATCTGGTATCCGGCGCTGGAACCCCAGAAAGACTTACCGGCTTCGATGTCCCATAACATTGTCACAGGATTGTTACGTGAGGAGATGGGCTATCAAGGGTTGGTGGTGACTGACGCGTTGGATATGGACGCGATCGATACGGTTTACAGCTACCCGAACGCGGCTTTGACAGCCATTAAAGCCGGTGTTGATCTGGTGATTGCGGCACACGTCAGTTTGGAGGCGCAAGCAGACGGTATCCAAGCGGTGATTGATGCGGTGAAATCCGGTGCGATACCCGAAGAACGGATCAACGAGTCGGTGAAGCGAATTTTGGCGGCGAAGGAAAAATATGGTTTGCTGGATTGGAAGCCGCTTGATCCGACCACTGTCAGCAGCCAGTTAGGGCTAGATGCTCATGCGAAATTAGTCGATGAGCTATTTGAAAAGGGCGTGACAGTGGCGCTTGATAAAAATCACGTAATCCCGTTCCAAGCGGGCAAGAAAGTCGGCGTGATTTTCCCCGGTACACGTCCACAAATCCAGCAGGATTGTACGGGGAATGGGGCGGTGGTTCAGGCGTTGGCGGTGCATACTTCTCCTTCAGGGGATGATATTGCCAGCGCACAACGGCTGGCGGCACAGGTCGATTCGGTGGTGGTTTTCACGCAGAACGCGGATGCCGATGGGCATGAACAGGCGTTGGTGAAGGCGCTGCCGCCTGATAAGACGATTGCGGTGGCGCTGGCTTCGGTTTATGACTGGACAACTTATCCGCAAGTTTCAGGTTATGTGCTGACTTACAGTCCACTGCCACAAGCGGTTCCGGCGGTGTGTGGTGTCCTGTTTGGGAAGTTCCCCGCGAATGGGAAATTGTCGATTAAGATGAATGGGCTTCCATGAGTTAGTCGCCAGTCTAGAGTCCAATTAAAAGCACAACTAGCGCAACAAGCGGCAAAAGCGGCACTGGCAAAACGGGATTTTGTGCCGATTATGCCATTTGATTCGGATAATTCGTCAAATTCTTCAGATTCAGAACCCCTTTTACTGCAATTTCGGCGGATGGCTCGGCTGTGGTTGCAGCGGCGATTCATTTTGGGTTCGCCGCTGCTATGGTTGCTGAAAAATAGTTAGCCGTTACAAGTAGAAGGTTTCAATAACCACGAAATATGGCTGGCTGTAGCTTCTAATGGCGGCAGTGGCGGCGGCATAGTGCCATGAACAGATGGCTGTTCGCTGCCATTAGCTCGTTTTAATTCACATATTTCTTCACATACTTCATTTTCATCCTAGGACTCCCGTTGGTCGCAGTGAAATTTATGATGTGGATGTGAAATATCAGTGTAGATTGGCACGGTTGAGGCAGGCCTCATCCCTACAATATTAAATCTATTTTAGAACAAATGAGCGTATTTGTCAAGCCGGTTGGGTTCGAGTTTTCAAACCTCGTTTATTCATATATCCGACTTGTTTTCGGTCTTTGCTATTTCATCTCTATAGG
>JACDGI010000357.1:343-8137 GCA_013821665.1 Anaerolineae bacterium | reverse complement strand
TCCTCGACCACTTCAACTGCATCCGATTTGCCCTTCGATTTGCCGTTGGGTGTCACAGGTTTTCCGCCGGAAAGTACAGTTTTGACGCTGTCGATTTGCCCGAAGCGCTGCACTTCACTGAGCAGATTTGCGCCCTTCGACTCGTAGCGAAAGGACACATCCTCAAAGGCCAGATCACCGCGTACAGTAGTCAACTCGATGGCTCCCGGCTTTTCGTCGATCTCTAGAGGCAAATCGACCACTTCAAATACACGCTCGAAACTGACGACTGAACTGGCGAAATCAACCGGGGCATTGGCGAGGTCTTGCAGCGCACTGTACAACGTCCGCAGATAAGACCCAAAGGCCACTATTGTACCAACAGTGAACACATCCTTAATCACCAGATAACCACCCACGCCATAGACAATCGCCGTGCCAATGGCGGTAAATATCCCGATGAGCGCGAAGAACATCACGCCCCAGACCGCCCGCTTGCGGCCTAAGTCGCGCACTTTACCCGCCCGTTTATCGAAGCGTTCAACTTCGACAGGCGAGCGCCCAAACAATTTCACCAGCAAATTTCCACTGATGTTCAGTGTCTCGCCCATCATGGCGTTCATCGAGGCGTTGGCATCCATTGTTTCGCGCAGGATGTCGCGCAGCCGTTCACTAAAACGCCGTGCCGCAAAAATAAACAACGGGAAAATCGCCACGCTGATGATCGTTAGTCGCCACTCTAAGCTCAACATCACGCCGAAGACTGCGACAACCTGCACGATGTCGGTAATCATGCTGACAATGGTGTTGCTGATGGCGTTTTGAGCGCCTACCACATCGTTATTCAAGCGGCTCATCAACTCGCCGGATTTGGTGTTGGTGAAAAATCGCAATGACATGGCTTGCAAATGTTTAAACAACGCCACACGCAAGTCATAGGTCACACCTTCACCGACCGCTGAATTTAGATAGCGTTGCAGTACTGTAATGCCCGCGCTAACCAACGGGATTGCCAGTAACCCCAGTGTGACCGCCACCAGTAGGTTCATGTCCTTGTTGGGCAGCGCGACATCGATCAAATTACGCATTAAGAGGGGGGTCAGCAGCGCTAATCCGGTAGTAATGAGGATAATGACCAGCATCCCCACCAACTGCCATCGGTAAGGGCGGGCATAACCCAAGACCCGTTTCATCAACTCCCAAGTGATTTGTGGTTTTTCATCTTCGACACTGCTTAAGCGTCGCAGCCGTCCACCCCCTCCGCCGCCACCGCCAAAACCGCCGTGCATCATAAGAAATGTTCCTTAGTCTGTGGGATAACAAGTATAACGAGGAACAAGGTAATAATCCGAATCCATCTTCTGATCCCTCATCAACTCTTTAGTGTACTCGCTGCCCCTTAAAACCACATTTGTGTTAGCTTAAAATTGCATCCGAAAAGAGAGGTTTCGAACACATTGTTTGCACATCAGCGTTAGGCTTTCGAAGCGATTGAGTAGGGCAGGGGATTACGTGTTTTTTTTGGAATAATTACTTACTCACGTTACGCACTTAACCCTCACCCTAAATCCCTCTCCCTCAGGGCGAGGGACTTTCAAACAGCCGATCCCTTTTCACATTCTGCTTTGAGGGAGCAAAACAAAAAGATAGATGCTTCTGCGTAAGGTGAGTTACTCAGAGATAGCCTTTATCAAAGCATCAAGATCTAGCGATTGGGCTTGTGCTAGATCCTCAGGTCTTCCAATCGGAAACCAGAACGCACCTGATACTACTGTGACTTCGGCGCTACTGGCTAGATATTGGACATAATCGGTAATTTCGTATTCATTTCGCGCGGAAAGTTTGAGTTGAAAGTCGAAAATGCGCTGATCCATTTTATAAGCGCCGGCATTGACAAGCGCCGGAGGGGTAACTTGGATAGGCTTTTCAATTATGGATTTCAGTTTATAGCCATCGGTTTTCAGAACGCCAAATTGAGATGGTTCTTTACTCATTGATCCTAGAATAGCTAATGGCTGCTGTGCCAATTGTTGTACTGAGGCCTTATCATATAAATCGTCCCCATTGAGAACCAAAAATTCATGCGAACGTAAATGTGGTTGGCAGCATTGCAGCGCATGTCCTGTACCGAGCGGATTAGGCCATTGTTCGACCAAAGTATAGTTGCGGATTATGCTTTGATGCACCATATAATCGGCTACTTGTTCCCGCAGATAATTCACGACTACGATTACATGATCGACCGTTTGGGGTAAGCATAACAATGACCATTCCAAAATAGGTCGTCCCTGCACCTGTAATAACGGTTTGGGTGTTGTGGCTGTCAGGGGCTGCATCCGCGTGCCTTTGCCCCCGGCTAATATTATGGCATCCATCTGGCTCCCGATTGAGTTTTTAGCTGACCTCTTTGCACTGCCTTGACTTTAACTGTTTCGTTCGGCAATATTGCAAAAAACGTGTTCCTGATTGCTTGAAATGATTCTTCTATGCTGATTAGTATTGTTACACCTGTATTTAATGAAGAAGAAGCCTTACCGACGTTCAATGCGTCACTGGTCAGTCTGCTCGAATCGATTCCCCACGATTATGAAATCTGGTACATAGCAGGGGGGTCAACCGATCAAACATCCGCTATTATCAAGCAACTTCATGTAGAAAACAAAAAGATTAAATTATTGGAACTCAGCCGCAATTATGGGCATCAAGCAGCACTGACTGCCGGACTGGATTTCGCAACGGGTGAAGTGGTTATTACAATGGATGGTGATGGTCAGCATCCGCCGCACATTATCCCAGAGTTAATCGCCGCCTATGAGCGCGGAAATGATGTCGTCCTGACCCAGCGCCGCTCGACTGGCGAGATTACGTACTTCGCTAAACTCTTCTCGAAAACTTTTTACCAAGTCATTAACCGGCTGAGTGAGTCTGAAATTGTGCCCGACTCGGCGGATTTTCGCTTGCTGAGCAAAGAAGTTGTGCAGGACATCCGTAGTTTACATGAGCAGCATCGCTTTCTACGCGGTATGATCAGTTGGATGGGTTTTCAGCATAGCATTGTGCCTTTTGATGCACCGCCACGCTTAGCCGGACGGTCAAAATTCAGCCTCAGTAAGCGGCTGAAGCTGGCAACCGATGCCATTTTCTCTTTTTCGATTGTGCCGATCAATATCGTGATCGTTTTTGGTTTTTTTCTTTTAGTCGCAGCCGTTTTGCAGATCATCTACGTTTTGCTAACCATATTAACGGTTGGCAAAGAAGGTTTACCACCGGGTTGGACATCCCTCATGCTGGCAGTGTTGGTGATTGGTGGCGCACAAATGCTGACGCTGGGGTTGATTGGTTATTATATCGGTATGACCTTTCAGGAAAGCAAGCGTCGTCCCCTGTATTTTGTGAACAAACGCCTCAGTACGCTGGCGAACCAAGCCAATACTCAAACTACTGACAAAAAGGATACGCAAATTGATTGATTGGACTCAGCGCAAAGTATTGGTGACCGGCGCGGCAGGTTTTATCGGCAGCCATCTGACCGAACAACTGCTGCTGGCGGGCGCATCTGTCCGCGCTTTCATCCGTTATAACTCCAAAGGTGATATGGGGTTTTTGACCCTAATCCCCTCTGAGCGGCGAGAAAAATTGGAGATTGTCTTTGGTGATCTGACCGATCCGCAAGCAGTTGCCAACGCCGTGCGTGGCATGGATATTGTTTTCCATCTTGGGGCGCTGATTGCCATTCCTTATTCATATGTCAACCCGATCCATGTTGTCCAAACCAATGTAATGGGAACGACTTACGTACTCGAAGCGGCACACCAGCAAAAAATTGCCTATATGGTTAACATCTCGTCCAGCGAGGTCTATGGGACTGCGCTTTATGTGCCCATTGACGAGCAGCATTCGTTACAAGGACAGTCACCTTATTCCGCCAGCAAGATTGGTGCCGAAAAAATCGCCGAAAGTTACTATCGTTCATTCGGTGTACCGGTTGCGACCTTACGTCCATTCAATACTTACGGCCCACGCCAATCTGCCCGTGCCGTCATTCCGTCGATCATCACGCAAGCACTTAGCCGCGACGAAATTCACCTCGGCAGCCTAGCGCCGACTCGTGATCTGAATTTCGTGCTGGATACGGTTGCCGGTATGATGCAGGCGGTCGGCAGCGAGGCACTCTTAGGTCGCAGCACCAATATTGGGACAGGCACTGAAATTTCGGTGGGGGACTTGGCACACAAGATTATCGCCATGATTGGGCGGGATGTGCAGATTGTGCAAGACACCGAACGCCTCCGTCCCAGCAAGAGCGAGGTAGAACGATTATTGGCGGATAGCAGTTTTATGCGTCAGGCAACAGGCTGGAGCAATCAAGTGTCGCTGGAGGATGGCTTGGGACAAACTATCGAGTGGATACGGCAGCATATGGCACTTTATCGTCCCAAGGAATATGCGGTTTAATTATGCGTCCCTGTCTTAATTATCTCACACAAGCGGAGTATAACCTTCGATGAAAGCCGTCGTATTAGCAGGGGGACGTGGAACACGACTTGCGCCTTATACCAATGTACTGCCCAAACCGTTGATGCCAGTGGGCGATATGCCTATCATCGAAATTCTGCTACGGCAGCTCAAATTGTACGGCATTACCGATGTGGTTATCGCAGTTGGTTATTTGGCCTCACTGCTTCAGGCTTATATCGGTGATGGTTCGCGCTTTGGCTTGAACGTCAGCTACTCTATGGAAACCACGCCATTAGGCACGGCTGGCCCTTTGAAATTAGTGAAGGATCTTGATGATACCTTCATGATTATGAACGGTGATTTGCTGACCTCGCTGAATATGGGCGAGCTGATTAAGTTCCATCAGCAGCAGCACGCCATCGCAACCATCGCGACTATTTTGCGAACCACACAAATTACGTTGGGTGTCATCGGTACAGATGATGATTTCAACGTGAATACCTATACTGAGAAACCGAGTTACGACTTTCGCGTGAGCATGGGAATTTCGGTCTTACAACCGGAGGTGCTGGACTACATTCCTGACAACAAACCTTTTGATATTCCTGATCTCATCAAAGCGTTGATTGCCAATAAAAAGCTTGTGAAAGCCTATCCATTTACGGATGGCTATTGGTTGGATATTGGCCGTCCAGATGATTATCAAAAGGCATTAGATGACATCGATCATATCAAAAGCCAAATTTTGCCGCATTCAGGGGATGCAGATCAATAATGACGGCGAGAAGGGCACTGGTTACGGGCGCTGCGGGCTTTTTAGGTACCCATCTACTAAAGCGTTTGGATAGTCCGGGATGGCAGGCCACCGGAATTGGACGACAGGTCACATCGCCTAATACGCTCGCTTGTGACATCACCGATGCGTCGCGTGTCGCGGAAGTTGTGAGTCAAACGTTACCCGATGTTATTTTTCATGCTGCCGCGCTTATGCCTGCTGCCGCATCAAGTGCCACAGCCGATGATTTTCTGCGTGTGAATGTCGGCGGCACATTGAATCTTCTGGAAGCGGTTCGCAATTTTGTACCTCATGCGCGGGTAATGCTGGTTACATCCAGCGCTATGTATGGGATTGCTGAAGCTGCCGACGGTGTAATCCATGAGGAAAGCACTCTACGGCCTGTTAATTCTTATGGTATGAGCAAAGCTACCCAGCATTTGATTGGCTATCAATTTTATGCACAATACAAGCTGGATGTCGTGCGTGTTTGTCCATTTAATCTGATCGGTTATGGTCTGCCTAAAGGGCTCGTTGCTTCCGACTTTGCCGCTCAAATTGTGGCGATTGAACGCGGGCAGCAAGAAGCCATTATCCGTGTGGGTGATCTGAGTGGCAAACGTGATTTTTTGGATGTGCAAGATGCGGTCAGCGCATTGGTCAGCTTAGTCGAAGCGGGTAGGGCAGGGGAGTCTTATAATCTGGCATCGGCGCAAGCAGTTCCGATCATCGAGTTACTGCATGATATGTTGAGTATGAGCAAGGCTGCCATTGAAGTCCAACCACGCCCCAATATTGTCAAGAACGCGGTTCCGATCCAGATTGGCGCACACGATAAACTTACAGCGCTCACCGGTTGGACTCCGCAGATAGCGCTGAAGCAATCGCTGTCGGATGTACTTGCCTATTGGCGCACCGTCAAAATCAAGGAAAACGCATGAGAGCCTGTCCAGTCTGTGGAAATAGCACCAACCAAACCGATCTCTGGAATATGTCCAATATTGCCCGATGTTCGGTATGCGGATTAGGTTATGTGAAACGGTTACCTACATTAGAAGAGTTAGCGGCTATTTACGCGGCAGATTATTGGAACGGGCGCAAAGCCTACACCGATTATCTGGCGGATAAGGTGGGTACACAGCTTCATTTCAAACATCGGATTGCCAGTTTGCGTCAATTCAGCAGCGGAGGAAAGTTATTCGAAGCCGGATGCGCCTATGGATTTTTCCTCGAATTAGCACAAGCCTATTGGACAGTTAAAGGCGTTGATTTTTCAGAGGCGGCCATTGCTTATGCGAGAGATACTTTGCATTTGCCGGTCGAGCAGGGGGACTTTGAGAGTAATCCACCTGAACCAAACATATATGATGTGGTCGCTATGTGGGATACGATTGAGCATCTTTACGATCCGGCTTTAGCGATTTCAAAAAGTGTTGAAGCTCTGCATTCCGGCGGCTATCTGGCACTCACCACGGCTGATTTGGATGCCTTATTGCCGCGTATACAAAAAACCTCATGGCGTATGATTATCCCCGCTCATCTGCATTATTTCTCGCGACAATCCATCACTTATTTGTTGGAAGCACACGATTTGAAAGTCGTGCATTTCTCGCACGTCAGTTATTACCGCAGTGTGCGGCAGATGGCACAAATCATCACATGGAATAAACCTGATTCTCGGTGGCGACGACAACTCCAAAATCAAATCGAACGGCTGCCATTCATGGGCAGCTACATCCCACTTAACCTGTATGACATCATGTTTGTGGTTGCTCAGAAATTATAGTGGGCATCATCGGATTTGTTCAAACGCTATTGACCAGCCTCATGTTGCCTGTGCAAGAAATAAAGACTACGGCGTAAATCGATTGGATTGAGTCGGTTCGTTTCAAAGCATATAAACTGTCTCATATCGGCCTTTTTGTGAATAATGATTACTGACTAAAATAACAATTATCGTCGGTTATTGGAGGCGGATGAAAATAGGTTACCTTTATCTAGATGCTAGGCTATCGGCTGAGGTCATGAGATAATGTAATGATCAATATGGGTGATTACTGCTGAGGTGAAACTCAAATGGAACCTGAAGTGCGTCCAGTAGTGCAGCAATATCTGGCGGCGGTGCGTGAGCATACCACCAGTCAAAATCTGGCGACGAAAATCCGCGAACTCCTAAGTGAAAACGCGGTTTACACCTTTCTAAACAACACCGGTATTCAAGAACATAGTCATAACGTGTTTGTGTATTGGGATGACGGAGATCAGGGAATTGTGCTCGAAGTCGGCGTGCAAGTGTTCTCCCTATTCACCGGAAACGACCGCGTAATCTGCTCGTCAACACCATCCGGGCTGGCAGCCACCCTGCTTCATCGCGGCCCTTACGAACAGCTCGGCACAACTCACCGCGCTATCATTGATTGGTGTCAAGCCAACCATCATCCGATCACGGGTTTGCGTTGGGAAATTTATGGACGCTGGAACGATGATCCGAGTAAACTGGAAACGCAGGTGTTTTACCTTCTACAATGAATGAACTCGAAGTAGGATCTACTGCAACAATTTGTTCAGTAATCCCAAATCAA
>JACDGI010000357.1:0-333 GCA_013821665.1 Anaerolineae bacterium | reverse complement strand
GTATTCCACTGCTAATTGTCTGCTCACCCTGCACAGCGCTCAAATTTTGCGGCCCCGGAAATGTATACATGCCCACTTGGATTTTCAAATCATGTGTATCCTGTAGCGCTACCAAACAGTCCGTTTGTACACGTTCGCCTTTGTCCCATATAAAACTCGGATATTGACCATCCCAAGGGCGTGAATCACATTGGGCGACAATCTGTCCATTAGTGTCCAGTAAATGAATAAAAATGGTTGCGTCGATTGGCGGTCTATCAACTGTTGAGTGCCAATAGAGACTCAACTTTATTTGTTTATCATCAACCCGTTTGGCAGTGATGGATTCTAAGG
>JACDGI010000356.1 GCA_013821665.1 Anaerolineae bacterium | reverse complement strand
CCCTTCTACCCGTGGATCAGCTACATTTTCGAAACATTCTTCGATACTCGTTTTCAACTTGTCCGACATGAGGCTTCCCTTTTTGCCCCATTATCCCTTCTTCCTTATTTTGATGCGATTACCCTGCTCAATTATTAAAGCAGGATGTTTACTGTGGGTCGACTCTGAGGTAAACTGCAATCCCCTTTTATCATTCACCGCTAGAGGTCAATTGCATTGGCGAACCAGACCGGCGTAAACGAATTCCAAAAAATTGTAAGTGCCATACCTGATAAGGATGGCGTGATTGTTTGTCCGGTTGTGCCCTTACGTGGCCTCGTCATTTTTCCGAACGTCATTAGCCCGATCACAACCCGTAACGCACGCGCAATGGCTGCTATTCAAGCGGCGCTTGTTAGCCGAAAAACGGTTATTGGCGTGGCACTACGTGATCCTAACGTAACCGATTTTCAAATCAAAGATTTGTACGCAATTGGCACGGAAGTCGCCTTAAGCCGCATTATCCGCACACCGGATGACAGCCGTAATGTATTGGCACATGGCCGCCGCCGTGTTGAGATTATCGAAGTCGTACAGACAGAGCCTTACATGATCGTCAAGGCACGACCCATCACAGAACCTGATGTGGACAGTGAAAATACAGGTGAGTTGGTTGATCGGGTGTTCCAGCTTGTGCAGCAGTATGCCGACCTCAACCCTACTCTACCGGACGATGTGGTTGATCATTTATTAGATGTTGAAGATCCTGAGTTGCTATCTGATTTTGTCAGTTCGGCACTGGTTTTGCCGCTGGATGAACAGCAGCGATTGCTGGAAACACGCACGCTCGATGAACGGCTACAAGAAATAGCGCTGCTCCTCAGCCAAGAAATTAGCGTGCTGGAACTGCGCGACGAAATCAATAATCAAGTGCAGCAGGAGATGGATCGCGGCCAGCGTGAAGCCTATCTGCGCGAACAAATGCGGATTATTCAGACTGAACTGGGCGAAGGTGACATCTTCCAGCAAGAGATCAACGAAGTACGCGACCAAATCGTAACCGCGAATCTACCGCCTGACATACAAGAAAAGGCACTAAAGGAACTTTCGCGGTTGATGATGATGCCGCCGATGGCTCCTGAGGTGGGGATCATCCGTACGTATATTGATTGGCTGGTCGGCTTGCCGTGGAGTAAATCCAGCGACGACAATCTGAATATTAAGAATGCCCAGCAAGTGTTGGATGAAGATCACTACGGCTTGCCCAAAGTAAAAGATCGTATCTTGGAATACATTGCCGTGCGTAAGATGGCAAGCAGCAAGATGAAGAGTCCCATACTGTGTTTTGTTGGGCCGCCCGGTGTTGGTAAAACATCTCTCGGCAAAAGCATCGCGCGGGCACTCGGACGCGAATTTATCCGTGTGAGTTTGGGTGGGGTGCGCGACGAAGCTGAAATTCGTGGTCATCGCCGGACGTATATCGGTGCGCTGCCGGGACGTATCCTACAAACGATGCGGCGGGCGGGAACCATCAACCCGGTGTTTATCCTCGATGAAATTGATAAGTTGGGCGTGGATTTTAGAGGCGATCCGTCCTCGGCTCTGCTTGAGGTACTTGACCCTGAACAGAACAACACGTTCTCCGATCATTATCTCGAAATGCCGTATGATCTGTCTAAAGTATTGTTCATCACAACCGCCAATGACCTTGACCCCATACCAGATGCACTCTTAGACCGGCTAGAGGTTATCGAATTCAGCGGCTACACGGATGAAGAAAAACTCGCGATCAGCCGCAAGTTTTTGATCCCCACACAGCTTGAAGCGCACGGGTTACAAGACGCAAAAATCACATTTGACACCAAAGCAATCAGAGCGCTGATCCGCGAATACACCTATGAAGGTGGCGTACGCAATTTGAACCGCGAAATCGCGAACGTCTGCCGCAAAATCGCGCGGTTGTTGGCTGAAGAAAAACCATATACACCTAAAATCACCCGTCAAAAAGTGGTTGAACTGCTCGGCCCACCCCTCTTTACGAACCGAATGGCGCACAAAGAAGACAGTGTTGGCTTGGTGACAGGTTTGGTTTGGACGTATGACGGTGGAGACATCACTGTCATTGAAGCGTCGGTATTACCGGGCAAGGGCAGTCTGCTTATGACAGGCCAACTGGGCGAAATCATGCAAGAATCGATACAAACTGCCTTGAGTTTTGTTCGTTCTCGCGCTAGAGATTTCGATTTACCCAGTGATGATTTCGAGAGCTATGATGTCCATCTACATCTTCCAGAAGGAGCTATCCCCAAAGAAGGGCCGTCGGCTGGTATTACGCTGGCGATTGCTATCCTCTCGGCCTTTACCGAGCGCAAAGTGCGAAGCCAATTTGCTATGACGGGTGAAGTGACCTTGCGCGGAAAAGTATTAGCCGTAGGTGGGGTCAAGGAAAAAGTGCTGGCGGCTAGACGCGCTGGTATCACCCACGTCATATTACCGGCTGAGAACAAAAAAGATTTGATCGACATTCCGAAAGAAGCCCTTGATGATTTGCATATCTCGTTTGTAACGGATATGCAGCAGGTCATCGACAAGGTTTTGCTCCCGCCACCGCCCGAAGGCCGTAAACGTGACAAAGACCGGCTCGAAGAGGAAAAAGACGAGAAGGATGAGAAAGACGAGCCTTCAGAAACGGCAGTTCAACCATGAGTACATCCATTGACGAACTGTGGCAGCTTATCAAGACCGGACGCAACCTCCACACCGAGTGGTTTAGCGAGCAATCCGCGCCGGAGATGTTGGCTGAAACGTTGGTCGCGATGGCAAACAGCCACGGCGGGACTGTTCTGCTGGGCGTGACAGGGCACAACGGTAACATTATTGGCGTGCGCGATCCGAGCGAAGCTGTGGATACGGTTTTGCAAGCCGCACTGGCAATCGAGCCGCATTTAATTGTGCCACTACCACAGGTCGTGCGCTTAAGTGGCAAATCCATCGTCATCGTACAAATCCCCACGGGAATGCCTCACGTTTATAGTTTAAGAGGCCGCTATCTACAGCGACAAGGCATCGACAATAGTCCGCTTAATCCGCCGGAGTTACGCCGGTTGGTGGTTGAACGCGGTGAAGGCAGTTTTGAAACTGAAATTGTCGCTGATGCCAGTTTAGATGATCTTGATTGGGAAAAAGTTAAAGCCTACGCCAGCAGCTTGAGTGGTATGGGTGAAACGACACCCGAACAAATCCTCATCAAGCGTGGCTGCTTGACCGAACAAAATGGGAAGATGAAGCCTACATATGCGGGTATCCTGTTGTTTGGAAAAGATTCACAGCGTTTTGTACGGGGCGCTGATATTACTGCCGCGCGATTTGCCAGTGAAACAATGGGTGATACATTTACCCGTCAGGACATGACCGGTACGCTGCCTGACCAAATCCGGCGGGCGGAAACCTTTTTGGTCGATCACCTGAGGAAAGGTGTCCAACTGGGTTCCACAATGGCACGAGCCGAAACCTTTGAATATCCGATGGAAGCCGCCCGTGAATTGGTGGTCAACGCGGTTGCACATCGCGATTATCGCATTAACGGGGATGGCGTGCGCCTGTTTATATTTAGTAACCGGATGGAAGTGACCAGTCCGGGAAGATTACCCGGCCCCGTAACCATCGCCAATATCAAAGATGAACGCTTCTCGCGCAATCCAGCGATTGTCCAAGTGCTGTCGGACATGGGATTTATTGAACGGTTAGGGTATGGCGTTGACCGTGTCATTGATTTGATGCAGCAGCAACAACTCAGCGCGCCTGAATTTGAAGAGACTGCGGGTGGCTTCCGTGTGGTGCTGCGAAACGCGAACACCAAACATAAAGTTCAAGTTGCGGTTGCTAATCCCACGCCATCGCTGAACGGGGCTTACCGAGGGGTTGAGGTTAATCCACGGCAGGAAGAAGCAATCTTATTCTTGAGTCGCGAAGGCGGGAGCAAGCGTATTACCAACAGCGATTTACAAGCGCTTTGCCCTGATGTGCATCCTGAAACCATCCGGCGTGATTTAGCCGATTTAGTGACCAAAAATATCCTGCGAAAAATGGGCCAAAAACGCGGCTCCTATTATGTTTTTACCCCTGAGTTAATCGAGAGTAAATAAAAATATGGCACGCTTTCGCATCGCAATCTGGTTAGTGCTGCTTGTGCTGGCGGGCTGTAACCTCAGCCAAACAGCAGAAACAACAGTTGAGCCAGCAAGCCGTACCCCCGCGCCAACGATTGCCACCTCCTTAAGCTGCGACGATCTTGTGACCACAGCTCTCAATCGAGCCAATCAAGTTTGTACAACTTTAGGTCGTAACCAAGTTTGCTACGGCAATAACCTGATTGATGCCGAGCTTCAACCGAATGCCACCACTAATTTCAGCAAAGCGGGCGATATTGTAGGTGTTGATTTAATCCGCCGCTTGACGACTGCTCCACTGGACACAAGCAAGCAAGTGTGGGGCATCGCTATTATGAAAATACAAGCTAATCTGCCCGATACGCTGCCGGGTCAGAATGTAACATTCTTGCTCTACGGCAACGCAGTGCTGGATAACATCACACCTCAGATGCAAGCAGTGGTTCTCAAAACGGGCATCGGTGGGGCAACAACATGCAGCAACGCGCCCAAATCGGCACTCTTAATCCAATCGCCAGAAGGCAGCCAAGCAACAATGTCGATCAACGGGGCGAGTATATCTCTGGGATCGACAGCCTATTTGACTGCGGAAGAGAACTCAGAATTGACCGTGGCGACGATTGAAGGTTCAGCGGTCGTTAGTGCGGCCAACATCACACGCGTGGTACAACCGGGCGCACAGGTACATCTGCCTCTGGGTGGAGGTGATGGCTTGCAGGTGAGCGGGCCGCCATCACAACCGGAACCCTTTGATGTACAAGCCGTCGGGCAAGCGCCGCTGCCACTGTTGGAACGTCAAGTCCAGTTACCACCACCTATAGCACCAGTTGTACCGACTAACACGAGTGTCGCAGTTCCAGTTGTGCCTACAGGTTGTGCGCCGCGTGCTGATTGGAATTTCAGTTACATCATTCAAACGGGCGATACGCTGTTCAAGATTGCTCAGAAGTTCGCGGTGAGTGTGGCTGATCTACAAAGCGCCAATTGTATCGTGGATGCAAACCAGATTCAGGTTGGGCAAACGCTGCGTGTACCGACTCAACTGGCGACCGCTATTCCACAAGCGACGGTCACGGTACCACCGACTATTACGGTGGCTCCAACAGCAATTAACCCAAACCTTCGCGCCGACAGCACCCAATTGAAACAGGGCGAATGCACAACGATTCGTTGGGATGTTACCAACGTTAACCAAGTTTATTTCCAAGGACAACCGGTGACGACTACCAGCCAACAAGTTTGTCCGAGGGCGGATACAACTTACACCTTACTACTGGTTTATCAGGACGGTAAGCAAGTGCCCTTTTCGGTACGGGTGCAGGTTGCATTGCCAGAGGCAACTACCGCGCCAGTGGCCCCACAATAGTTGAAGTCGTAGAGCAATCGTCAGCTTTCAACAATAGTGTGAGCCGCTTGCACATGGTATTCTATTTTGTTCCGCAACCGTCTAGGCAGGAATTTCGATAATGAAGATTAAACATCTCTTTTTAGTAGTGGTGTTATTGAGTGCGTCGTGCAGTGCCGCGACAGCACCCACACCTACTGCTGTACCCACAGCCACCATAACCACCACGGCGACCACTGCCCCAACCGAAACGGCAGTAGCTCCAACTGAAACCGCAACCACTACGAGCACCGCAACTGAAATACCGACGGTGACACCTACTACGACGATAACACCGACACCCTACCCTACGGCGCAAGCGACGGTGGGATTTATCTTCGATAATTGGCAGCTTTTAACAGTTCCCAGTGATGTACTGAGCAGTTTGAGTTCGCCGATGATGGCGTTCGTCAACCAAAATGATAAAGATAATGTTTCCAACGGTGGAACCCCCCAACCCGCTACCGGATTAGAAACGCTGTATTATGCAGCGCCGAATAACCCCGGCGGGCGCATTGCGGTGACTCAACTAGCAGCAAGCACCAACAATCAGATTTATATCTCGGCCAATGGGCATTCGGTCGCGTATTTCAAGGATGGGCGTGACAGTACAACCGGACAAACCGGCGGGTTGTATATGCTCAGTCTTGACCAACGCATTAGCGGGCGAATCCTGCCGATTACTTCGTTGGTTCAGCGCGGCTTCTTTAGCGATCCGGTGTGGACACGAGACGGTTCCAGATTAGCGATGGCGGTTGCCACCGGTTATGACATTGATATTTTTACAATTGGGAGTGATGGGGCCAATCTCAAAAATCTGACTAACAACGGCTCGTATGATATTTGGCCGTCATGGTCACCGGATGGCAGCAAAATCTTGTTCGTTTCTGATCGGGATACCTGCCCAAGCTGGATTCCCAGCGATGCGAATGCCTGTGATCCGGCAAAAACACCACCGCCTGTTGATGGTGGAGTGGTAGGCAGCATCTATGTACTGGACGTCGATAGCGGCGAAACACACAAGTTGACGGACGAAAAAGTTAGTGAACCTCCGCGCTGGTTGAATAACACCACGATCACCTTTGCAACGGGTGACCCCAACTTGGACACACCGCCTCAACGTCATTTATGGATTGAAGACATTACGACAGCCAAGGCACAGGAAGTCAAATTGGCTGATGGGAGCGACGGTGCTATCCGGCTGTCTGAGGCATGGTCGGCAGATGGCAGCGCAGTCGTTTATCAAAGTGTGACCAACAGCGCCTCAGAAGTGATTGCAGCACGGCGCGATGGTACGTTGATTGGACGTACCAGTGAGTTAAACTTCCCACGTTTCGGCATGAGTGCTTCGTGGATTCCGGATGGTTCACGGATCGCATTAGGCGGCGTGAGTGGACAATGTCCATATGGAGCGAGGGTGCTGGACTCGTCATTTAACTTTGTGACGCGTGGCAATCCACCACCGGGCATGTGTAATCCAAGCTATTCACCGGATGGGGCGTGGCTGGCATTCATCGGCGTAAACCCGCGTGTGGATGGGCGGGTGGATGTGCTGGTTGCCAACCCAAATGGAACAGGTGTAGCCAACTTAACCGGCGTGCTAAAAGGCATCATTAATATGATTGGTTGGGTTGGTGGCTCGTAAGCGTGGCTGAGAATTAACCGAAACGGTATAGTTCTGCCTATAGAATTATTTGATATTGATCTTTGCCAATTTGAATCGTTGGCGAAAGGGACTAAATATGGCTCAATTGACCGATAAAATCGCTATCGTCACCGGAGGCAGCCGGGGAATCGGTAGAGGCATTGCGCTAGAACTGGCGAAGCGCGGGGCGACTGTGGTGGTTAATTACAATAGCAACGCCGATGCAGCTAATGAGGTCGTCGAAAAGATTACCGCAGACGGTGGGAAGGCTATGGCCTTTAAAGCGGATGTGGGCGAAGAAGACGGTGCGAATGGACTGGTGAAGGCCGCGATTGACGCTTATGGTAAGTTAGATATTCTGGTCAACAACGCAGGAACAACCCGCGATAACTTGATTATGCTAATGAAACCGGAAGACTTTGATACGGTTATCAAGACGAACCTTCGCAGTACTTGGCTGTGTTCCAAAGCGGCAGTCAAAAGTATGATGCGGAAGCGTTACGGGCGGATCGTGAACATCACCAGTATCAGCGGTATCGCGGGAAACGGTGGGCAGACCAATTACAGTGCGAGTAAGGCTGGAATTATCGGGTTCACAAAGTCGCTGGCGCGTGAAGTCTCTTCGCGGAATATTACGGTGAATGCAGTGGCACCGGGTTTCGTGCTGACGGACTTGACTAAAGATTTACCACCTGAGATGACGAGTAAGCTCAACGATAATATTCCTTTGGGACGTTGGGGAGCGATTGAGGATGTGGCCTATTCGACAGCTTTTCTGGCTTCCGACGAAGCGGCTTACATCACCGGACATGTGCTGGTGGTGGATGGCGGAATGGCAATGTAATTTCGGATTTTGATTCACAAAATGCAAATTATGCGTAACTACTCAGGTACCCTTTTCTCCCTCATTTTCCAAAATGCGAGTATCAATTTTGGAACTAGGAGCGATGAAGTCTCCCTCAGATGGTTGAGATGAATTAGCCTTGATTACGCAATTCTCCCT
>JACDGI010000355.1 GCA_013821665.1 Anaerolineae bacterium | reverse complement strand
CGAAGCTGGCTTGCGAATGCAGCGTAAGGATCACAAAGATAACCAGCAATAAAACTGTCGATAAACTCAGCTTCAAATTTGGCTTTCGGTCAGCCATAAACAGCACCTACACATCAATACTACTCTTCGAAGGCTATAACTATTATGGCTGCGATTGGTGGTCAATTTGCGTATGGATTTTGGGCAGTCAGGCGGTTTGTCCTGTTTTTATTTAGGTCATTGTTAAGGTGTTGCCGTGCTGGTTTCAAGTTCACGGACACGATCAATAACATACTGCTCACCACTGCCACCCACCAAATCAAGATAATGGTGATAATTAGTAAGTGCTTGCTCATACAGGTCTTGCTCGTAATAGATGTCACCTAATCCCCAATACGCATTGGCATTACTGGGATCAAGTTCGATGACCTTCATGTAATCCTTGATTGCCGAACCATTCTCCTGGTTGTAATGATGACTCAAGGCGCGTGCATAATAAGCAGTCGCATCGGTCGGATCAAGGGCGATGACTTGGGTGTAGTCGGCAATCGATTTGTCAAATTCGCTGATCTGTTGGTAAGAATTGCCGCGGTTGAAATAAGCATCGGTGTACTGGGGATAAAAGGCGATGGCTTGGGTGTAATCTTCAATGGAGCGTGTGTAATCCTTTATGAGGACGCTGCTATTGCCAACACCCTCCCCACTTTTACCCCTCGCAGCGTAGACATTCCCGCGACCGTAATAAGCTGCTGCGAACTGAGGATAAATGCTGATGGCCGTGGTGTAATCGGCAATGGCCTCATCGTCTCTGCCTTGGCCGTGGTAAATATTGCCACGATTTTGATAGGCTTGGATGTAATACGGGTCGAGGGCTATAGCCTGAGTGTAACTGTCAATAGCTGCCTCAATTTGACCTTGTCTACGATATAAGATGCCAAGGCCGTAATAAATCATCGCGTTTTGTGGGTCAATCGCAAGCGCCTGATTGAGATCGGCAAGGGCCGCGTCGTAGTTGCCTTGTTCGCCATAAGTATTGGCACGACCGTAATACGCCTCTACCACATAATCGGTGTTCAAGTTGATCGTTTTTGTGTAATCGGCCAGCGCTTCATCAATACAACCCAAATCGTGCAATAAAATCGCCCGATCCAAATAACCGGCGGCATATTGCGGATCGACCTCGACTGACTTGCTGTAACTGGCAAGTGATGCGGCATACTTGCCCTGATTTTTGAATGTGTTGCCGCGTTTGATATAGGCTTCGGCATCCTTGGCATCAACCTCGATAGCCTTGTTATAGTTGTCGAGTGCCGAATCAAAATCGTTTTTCTGATAATAGGCATCACCACGATTCTTATAGGCCGCGCCGTACTTAGGATTAATAGCCAGTGCTTTATCCAAGTCAGCGATGGCCTCGTCAAAGCGCTTCAGTTTGACCAGCGCAGCACCACGATTGTTGTAGGCTTCGGCATTGTTTGCGTCAAGGCTAAGGACTCCCTCAGCGGTAGCAATAGTATCCTGTGGCATAAGCGTGGCTGTCACTTGAGTCGTAGGGGCGGGTGTTGCGCTCGGTACCGCATCGTCCGCGAGGCTTACCTGTATATACAAAAGGGCAACCAGCAATAATCCACTTGCAAAAAGTGGCTTTATCTTCGCCATAACAGCACCTACACATCACCACTAACTTTCGAACGTTATAACTATTATGGCTTTAATCAATGACAAATTGGCGTATGGATTTTAGAAAACGTGATCAATGGCAGGTGCAAAAAGACGCGAGTGAGGGTATTATCGCGGGCATAATCTTTTTACTTTTTAGAGAACAAAATAACCATGACAACAACAGGTTCAATTACGAAACGCGCTTATGGAACGACCAGCGATGGCAAAGCTGTGGATGAATATACGCTGACCAACGCCAAGGGCATGGTCGTCAAAATTCTAACCTTGGGTGGCATCATCACGTCTGTGCAGGTACCAGACCGCAGCGGCAAGCTCGACGATGTGGTTTTGGGCTGCAAGAACGTGGCGGATTATGAGACCAAGAGTGCCTATTTCGGGGCATTAATCGGGCGCTACGGCAACCGCATCGGTCAGGCGGGATTTACGCTGGATGGTCAACCTTATACGATGGCGGTCAACGATGGCCCGAACAGCTTACACGGCGGCCTCAAAGGCTTCGATAAGCAGGTATGGGCGGCCAAAGAAGTTGACGGCGACAACGGCGAATCCCTCGAACTGAGCTATCTCAGCCCGGATGGTGAAGAAGGCTACCCGGGCAATTTGTCGGTGACGGTGGTCTATAACTTGACCGACGACAACGCCATCCAGATTAGTTACAGCGCCACCACCGATAAAGCCACCGTCGTCAACCTGACCAATCATTCCTATTTTAATTTGACGGGCAGTGGCTCCGGCACGATTTATCACCATATCGTGCAGATCAACTCCGACCGTTACACACCCGTCAACGATAAACTCATCCCCACTGGCGAACTCGCACCGGTTGCCGGAACGCCCTTCGATTTCCGCAGCCCGAAGGTCATCAACGGCGGCTTGCGTTCCAGCCATCCACAGATGGTTGCCGGACGTGGTTATGATCACAATTATGTGTTGAATCGCCAGAGCGCCAGCGGACTGGAAATGGCCGCGCGGGTGTATGATCCGACATCGGGGCGGACGATGGAAGTCTGGACGACGGAACCGGCCATGCAGTTTTATACCGGCAACTTCTTGGATGGTACAGTAGTTGGTTCACAGGGTGTCCTCATCCGGCAGGGTGACGGTTTCTGCATGGAAACCCAACATTATCCCGACTCACCCAACCAATCGGATTTCCCAACCACGACTTTAAATCCCGACGAAACTTATCAGACGACAACCGTGTACAAATTCGGGACGGACTGAATACAGAGAATTCTTTAACGCAAAGGCGCTAAGACGCAAGGACGCAAAGGGTTCTTTCCCGGTGTTCTCTGTGTCTCGGTGGTTTAATGATAGAAGGATAGCATTATGCGTGTAGTGGTTATTGGCGGCAGTGGACATATCGGCACCTATCTCATTCCCATGCTGGTCGAGCGCGGGCATGAGGTGATTAATGTGACGCGTGGGCAGAGCCAGCCTTATCTTGCGAATGGCGCATGGAAATCCGTTCAGTCGGTGGTCGCTGACCGTGAGACACAGGACAAAGCCGGCACATTCGGGCATTTTGTGCGTGATCTCAAGCCGGATGTGGTGGTCGATTTGATTTGCTTCACCGAGGTCAGTGCCAAGCAGCTAGTCGAAGCGCTGCGCGACCATGTGCAACACTTTTTGCACTGCGGCACTGTCTGGATTTATGGACACAGCACGCAAGTTCCTGCCACTGAAGATCAACCGCGCCGTCCGTTCGGCGAATATGGCATCCAGAAGGCTGCCATCGAAGCTTATCTGCTGGATGAAGCGCGGCGTAATGGTTTTCCGGCGACACTGCTCCATGCGGGGCATATCGTCGGGCCGGGATATGCCCCGCTCAACCCAGCCGGACATTTTAATCCGCAGGTGTTTGAGCAAATCGCACGCGGCGAAGAACTGACGCTCGCCAATTTTGGTATGGAAACTGTCCATCACGTCCACGCGGCGGATGTGGCGCAAGCCTTTCTGAAGGCCATGCTTAACCCCAGCACCAGCGTCGGCGAGAGTTTCCATGCGGTATCGCCAGCGGCCATCACCCTGCGCGGTTATGCCGAAGCCATGTACGCGTGGTTCGGGCAGGAACCCAAGCTCAAGTTCTTAGGCTGGGAAACATGGAAAACCACACTGCCCGAAGCCGAAGCGCAAGCCACATGGGAACACATCTCGCGCAGCCCCAACGCTAGCATCGCCAAAGCGCGTCGTCTAATCGATTACCAGCCGCGTTATACCTCGCTTGAGGCCGTTAAAGAAGCGGTTCAATGGTTGATTGACAATGGGAAGATCAACGTCAAAGTGACGATGTGAACAGGCAAAATTGTGCCTTTACAGCGTTCAAGTGGTGCGTTCTAATTTCCATTAACAACTCAAACCCATTTTGATCTGAAGGACTGCCGTGAGTACAGAACAAGTCAGCACCAGCCACATCGGGTATTTATGCCATGCGCCTAAAATCGCGGTGATTCGTAATCCCACCTCGAAAACCTTCACCGTACAAAATATGGCATTGATTGATGACGCGCCGCTGTCTGCCAAAGCCGCCTCATTTAAGACGATTTTGACTGGCACGGTTGAGTATCGCCATACGCTGATGGGCACGTTCGGCATTTGCGACTTTTCCAGCGTGACGACAGCCGGTGTTTACCGCGTGGTGCTGCCCGACTCACAGGCGCTTTCCTATCAATTCAATATTGCCGATGGCGCTTATCATAAGCTGCCGTATTTGTTCCTCGACTTCATCCACGAACTGCGCTCCGGTCATTTTGAAAGTGATCTGCGCCGTCCGACGCATGTAGACGATGGTGTGCGCTCGGATACAGGTCAACAATGGGACGCGGCAGGTGGTTGGTATGATGCCGGTGACGTGCGTAAATGGTCAACGCATTCGACCTTAGCCGCGCTGGCCTTCATGGATGCACAGCAGCATTTGTGCCTCAATCGCCACATGTTCGAGCAGCCCGATGCCCTCCCAACTGATTGGCTGACGGAAACCGCGTGGGGCTTGCGCTACATCTATAAGATTCAAGATCCTGAAACGGGCATGATCTTCGAGGATGTGGGTGGCGGCAGCACGGCTCGCAGACGCGAAGGCATGTCGTGGTGGTATGAGAACCATGCCGGTTGTTATGCCGATAACTTCGACAACCGCTTCACCGACAACCTCACTGGCTCAGGTGACGAACGCAGCATCCGCGTCCAATATAACCCGCTGTCGCAGTACACCAACATCACCATTCTGGCACGCAGCTACACGCTTTATGCCCAACACAGCGCCGAACTATCACAGCGCAGTTATCAAGCGGCGCTGGCGGCGTGGAATTTCTGCAAGACTCGGCTTGATGACGACGAACACACATGGACAGCGGTACGTGCGTGGCGGCTCTGCGCGGCGCTCGAACTGTATCAAGCCGGTTTGCTGGCTTTAACTGAAGTGAACGAAGCCCTCACGGGATTGCTCGAAAACTTCAACATCGAACTGGGTTTTTGGACAAACACCTGCAACACCAGCGAACCGTATCGCGCTATTCTACACTCGGCGCAGCCCTTGATTGCGCTGGCGAAGTATCTCGAATATTTGCCGGAAAGCGATGAAATCTTGCCGGTGCGCGATGTGCTGGCGATCTGCAAGATGCGCTACATCGAACCGATTGTGGCGACCAATCCGTTCCACTTTATGCCCTTTGGTGTCTACGGCGAAAAGTTAACACCCGATGATACTTATCGGCCCTGGCGCGAAAAATGGTTCGTGCGCTTCTGTATGCCGACGCACCATCCGCAGCAAATTAATCACGGCCTCGCCGGACATTGGATGAGTTGGGCGCACGCCTTAGCCTATGTCGGGCAAGTGCTGAACGACAAAACATGGACAGCGCTGGCATGGGCGCAAATCGAATGGCTGACGGGAAACAACGCCTTCGATGTGTCGTTCATTTCGGGCATCGGTTACAACAACCCCATGCCGCACAGCCGCTTACTGGGCACCATTATCGGCGGCTTTATGAACGGCTTTCGTGGCACAGAAGAAGATATTCCGCATGTCGATTTGCTGCGGGAATGCGAGTGGAACAGCACCGAATATTGGAACACACCGCTCAGCAATTGTCTGATGGCACTATCGCGGCTGCTGCCCGCCAACATCCGCACCATCAATAAGCTGGGGTAGGTTGGTCTGATCCTCCTACCCAAAACGCAATTGGAGATCTATGCGCAGTCGTAAGCGCGCATCTGCAAATTCGTAATTTGTCAGAGTGCCTCCAACAAGCGCATAATAGAAATCAAATACTGCACATAACCGATTACGAGACCCGGTAAGTACACCCTATGACCAACACCAATAACCTCACCAGCCGCATGAATCCCAAGATTGAATTCTTCTTTAAGAAAGCCGAGCAGTGGAAGCAAGAATATGACCAACTGCGCTTGATTGTTCTGGACTGTGGGCTGACTGAAGAATCCAAGTGGGGTGTTCCCTGTTATGCGTCTGAGGGAAAAAACATCGTTTTAATGCACGGGTTTAAAGATTACTGTGCGCTGCTGTTTTTCAAAGGGGTTTTGCTCAAAGATCCGGCGGGTATTCTCATCTCACAAACCGAGAATACGCAGTCCACACGCCAGATTCGCTTCACCAGTCTTGAGCAAATCGTCGAGATAGAAAATACCATCAAAGACTATATTGATGAGGCGATTGCGGTGGAAAAAGCCGGTTTAGAAGTGAATATGAAACGGACTGCGGACTTTTTTGTTCCTGACGAATTTCAGCAAAAGCTAGACGAAAATCCCGCCTTGAAAACAGCCTTCGAAGCCTTGACACCGGGGCGACAAAGAGGCTACCTGCTTTATTTTTCAGCGCCCAAACAATCTAAAACCCGCGACTCGCGGATTGAGAAATCGACACCTCGCATCCTTGATGGCAAGGGCTTAGATGACTAGCTGATTCGAATGGAATGCTTAACTTTTATTCCCCGTTTTGATCTGGTTTCACTGCAAAATCGCTTGACTCTCACCCCACAATAGACTCTATAATAGAAACAATTGTTCTTACGGGGTGATCATGATTAAAATCGGTGATTTTGCGCGTCTGGGTCAGGTATCGGTAGCCACCTTGCGCCATTATGATGCCATCGGCTTACTCAAACCGGCGCTGATCGATAACGCAACCGGTTACCGTTATTATTCGGGTGACCAACTCTCGACACTGAACCGCATTATCGCGCTCAAAGATTTAGGCTTCTCATTAGATCAAATTGAGCAGGTATTGAGTGGTCTAACCGTCGACCAACTACGTGGGATGCTCAAGCTTAAACAGGCGGAAGTCCAGCGCCAATTGGCCGCCGAACAAGACCGCCTCGCACGGATCGCCGCCCGATTGAGCCAGATTGAATTGGAAGATTCGTGTTTGGATCACGATATCGCGCTGAAAACGGTGCCCTCCATGCTGGTTGCCTCACGCCGCATTTGCATCCCCACCAATGACCAAGCCTGTAACTATTGATCCTCGGCTGCAACGGAACTCTACAACTATGTCAAGAAAAGTGGTGCGCGGGATGTCGGGCCGCAATTTGCCATCTGGCATCAGCCATCGAATATCTTGACCAACGAAATCGTCGATGTCGTCCTGCCGATTGACCGCCCTTTAGCCGACAGCCAGCGGGTAAAGGTTTATGAAACCCCAACCTCGCAGGTGGCAGCCATTGTGCATCATGGCGAGATTATCAATCTGAAGCAGGAACACGCTGCTCTGAATAAATGGATTGAAAACACACCCTATCGAATGGCTGGAGCTTACCGCGAGATTTATATCAACCGTGAGGCGACCAACGTGAGTGAATTCGCAACCGAGATCCAATATCCGGTTGAAAAAATCGTTTCCTAAATCTTTTATCAGACAATTGAAGGAGCTACAGAAAAATGGTTACTGATCCCAAGATTGCCCCACGCCCCGAACAACCTTATGCCTCTATCCGTACGCAGGTCACAATGGACGAGTTTGGCAGCGTCATCCAACCACTGCATAGTGAGGTGATGCAATGGCTCAAACAGCAAGGCATCGCGCCGACCGGTGCGCCCTTCATCCGCTATAACGTCATTGATATGGCTGCCAAGCTGGATGTCGAAATGGGCTGGCCGACTGAAAAACTGCTGACCGGCACCGACCGCATCACCACCGATGTGCTGCCAGCGGGTAACTATGCCGCACTTTTATACACCGGGCATTATGATGGCTTATATGATGCCAACCGTGTCTTGATTGAATGGGGACGCGATAATCACATCGAGTGGGATGGCAGCACCAGTCCCAAAGGCGATGTCTTCGCTGGCCGTGTCGAAAATTACATCACCGACCCCGGCGAAGAACCTGATTCATCCAAATGGGAAACCGAAGTGGCGATTAAGGTTGCGGATAAGAAATAATTGTTTTCGGTAGGGGCGCAAGGCCTTGCGCCCCATGAGGGTTTGCCGCTGGCAAACCCCTACATCACACACCTGCCCCACCCAGATAGGCATCCTAAACCTCACGGCTGTCGAGCAGTTCTTTAGC
>JACDGI010000354.1 GCA_013821665.1 Anaerolineae bacterium | reverse complement strand
GTTGTAGCCCTCTTAATAAAGATGGGTGGAATAAATTCCACCCATCAACGTTTTTTACAATTCAAACCCGATCTATTTTGCAGTACGTGAACGTCAACTTACCGCTTTAGATCATTACAGTAGAAAATGGCACCGGGATTAGCCCGAAGCGGTGGCTTCCGGTGTGGTCTCGGATGATGTTGCCTCTGGTGTGGGCAGGTTCATCTTGCTGATTGCGTCGTTAGCGGCTGTTTCTGCGGCTGCCAAAGCATCAGCAGGTGATTGTGCGCCAGTATAGATAGCAATGGTCGCCTGACCAACAGGCCCCCACAACGCGTTCATATAGGGGGTGTTTGGCTGCGGCACGCCCAAGTTGAATTGTGCGCCGAAACCGGCCACATCAGTATTCTTGGCAACATCTGCGTCCTTCAAAGCCGCAGTCGCAGCGGGAACGGTGCTGTTAGCGACGGACAGTTGCTTTTGAACATCAGGGCTGTCGAAGAACTGAATAACCTTAACGGCTGCTTCAGCGTTACCGCGTTCGACCGCATTGGTGGTCAACATTTCAACCTTGATGCCAACGAATGGACGACCGAAGGGTTGAATAAAGTAACTAATGCCTGACTTCTTGATGTCGGCCAATTCCCACGGGCCAGTCCACATGCACGCGCCGGTGCCGGTGGTCAGAGCCTGTAAGCCTTGAGCTTGGCTGGACTGAGTCGGGAATACTTTAGCAGCATCAACCAGCCATTGACCAGCTTTTTGGGCTTCGGGGGTATTGATACCAACCTTACCGGTTTCATCCACATAGAAAGCGCCAAATCCGTAATAAATCGGCGACACATGGTAAGCATCACCAGCCGCGTTCGCAGTGTCCAGACCTTGATTGTAGATCAGGAACTTGTCGGGATTGTCGGTATGGAATTTGGTGGCAAGTGTCAGCAAACCCGCGAAATCCTGCGGATCGGTCGGGAAGTCTGTTGGTTTGACGAGCGCGCTGTTGCAGATGAGGCTTACACCTTCTTGTGCTTCAGGTAACGCCCAAATTTTGCCATTATAAACCACGCCATTGACTGCCGCTGGCTCGTAGGTGGACTTCAGGAAATCCATCGTAATGCCATAGTCATCCAAGGCGGCGATGTTACCGGCGAGAACGTTGTTCCCGATCTGATCATCTGCCCAAGCAATGATGTCCGGGCCTTGTCCGGCGGGGATCGCGGCTTGAAGCGAATTGTTCAGATCACCGGGGTTGGTGAGATTAACGGTAATCCCATCGGTGTTGGATTTATTGTAATCATCAAATATTTTGGTGATGGCATCGGCATAAGCGCCCTGCCAACCATGCCATAACTCAATCGTAGTTCCCTGAGCGTGAACTAAACTCATGCTGCTGAGCGCGATAACCGCTACAAGCGATAAACCTAATAGTTTACGGTACTTCATCTGTTTAAATTCCTTTCCATCAGTAATCAAAAACAATTAACCGAAGTTGAGACGATATTCTCACTTATAGTTAATCATATTGAATATAACGGTACGTGCAAGTTTCGGCAAGGAATATGAGGGGTTTTGTGCAATTTCTTATATGGCACTTTGCACAAGTGATAGAACGATTAAAATATGGGGGAAAGATAAATAAAATGAGGTCACGCTAAACGGTCATTAGGCGTGGATCGCTCAATGCGCTTCAACATACGCGAATTTAACGGTTTGGCCTGTGTATAACTTGCACAATATACAAGTTATGCATGGAATTGTTTTAGAGGATTAGTGGAACAACGTAGGGTGCACCTGCGGGTTTCCATTTTGCCAATGCCAGTAGGCTTTTACGACAAAGACTCCCAGCGCTTCTGACCAGTCAAAAATGTAGTCCAAAATTTGGCGTACCAGTAAGAGACTCTGGGTGATCTGCCCTGCCCGTGACACAGCATTATGCATGGTGTGACAAATGATGACAAGATCGCTATCCACGAGATGAGGATATCGCGATGTGATGAAGGCCAGCGCTTCGTCCAGTTCCAAAGCGTTATAGTCTTCGATCAATTCAAGCGGCACTAATGGGGTCAAATCAATATGATAATGATCGTCCAAGGATTTCAGCATTTCAGCACGAATATCGAATAATGATTGTTGAAGCGCAATCATATGTTGATGGACACTTTCGGCGAGATCCTGCAACACATCTATCGAAGCCGGGTTTGCCAGCATATGACGCTGCATGAAGGCCTCAAGCAGACTCGACGAACGTTCAGCTAAGCAGCGGTCAAGCAAATCGACCGCTTCCGAACAGACAACACTCTTTTCGGCCAGAGCCATCAATTCAATTATAGACGATCTATCCAACATCGCTTTGAACCTCCGGTGGGCATAAACGCCGTAAGTATTCCCACGTATAGATACCGGTATGATGCCCATCGTCCCATGAGGGTTGTAAGGCATAGTTGCCAACAAGATCCAGTGATTCAATCGCGTATGAGCGCTTTGGTTTGAGTTCCAAAATGTTTTTGGGGTCGAACTCTTGGCTCATAAATTGGTGACCACCACGACATTCCACACACGGACATGCTTCTCGTAATTCAGATAACGGATATTGGCAGACCCGATCATCACCCCATGTGATTTCCAGATAGCCATTGGTTTTGTTTAACGTTACAGACTTAGGCCGAATTGCCGTCATTTCCACTCCAACGTGATGAAGATACAGGTAGGTTTGCATGGGCAGCAGCTTGTTCAAGCCATTGGTCGCGCTTAATGCGTACCGCTGTTACACGAACGGAAGACAAACTGGTAGCCAACTCGTCCGCGTTTTGGGCTGCTAGTTGGGCAAACGTATGAATACCCAAAGCATTTAAGGCGCGTTCATAAGCGGGGCCGATGCCGTCAATATCCGTTAGCGGATCACTGCTGCGGGGCGCTGTTGAATGAGGCGGGGCCGGTTTAACGGGCGGCGCAGGGTCAACGGGTGCTGCGACTTGCTTTTCCCGCTGGTTAAACCACCATTCTGTGATGTAATACCCTAACATCAAAACGAGTATCAATCGGAATACACGTCGCATGTTAACCCCCACACCTATTGAACAGGTGATGGAAAGATACCACCTTACCTATACTGATTCCAGTGTAACATGACACCACGCACTGAAACCTTGATAAATCTCTATTTACCGCCAAGACCTTGCAGCACAGGGAGCGTCTGCTACAATCTCGGTGGTACTGTCGTCAAATATGGCGATTGTTGAAGTAGATCATGGAGAATGCTGATGCGTTTACGATTAATTCTGTGTGCTGTATTGTTAATTGTGTTGGCGAGCTGCCAAGGACAAACCGAAAAAGTGGTTTTGGTGGTTACGGCGACACCGCCACCTGCGGGCAGCGGGACTAATTCAGCGGCCACGGACACGACTGCGCCTCAGGTTCCAACAAACCTTCCAACTGCCACTGCCATTCCTGCCTCACCCACCCCTAGCATCAGCGCAACCCCTGATGTGCGACCAACAGCAACGCTCGGTCAAATTCAGGTTGCGGAAGAAGTTTTTGAACACGGTCGCATGTTCTGGATTCAACCCCAAAAACAAATCTGGGTGATGTACGATAACGGCCAAGGCACCGGCGAGTGGAAGATATATCCCGACACCTTCCAAGATGGTGAGCCAGAAACAGATCCTAGTATTGTTCCACCGGATGGTAAATTCCAGCCACCACGCGGTTTTGGTAAACTATGGCGCGATAATCCTGAGATGAAAGACAAGTTGGGATTTGCTGTCACGCCGGAGTTCGGTTATGTCAGCAATTACGAATATCATCCCGGTGGGCAAGTCGATGCTCAAGGGAAATGGGTAGCCGGATCAGGCCATCACATCCTGTTCAGCCTGTATAATGAAAAGTTCATGTTCAACGAAGTCGATGGCACTTGGAAGAAACTCTAGTTTTGGCTTGATCGTGTGGGGGGTTGGCTCATGAAAACAATCCAGCGCTGGCATCTTGATACCAACGCCCCTTATTGTTTGCATATTGCGGCGGATGCACGTCTGAGCAGCACGGATTATCGGGATGATCAGATCTGGGAAGTGCTGCCGGGAAGCGGCGAGTCGCCAGCATTGGCTTTGCAAACCCGATTCGGTGGGCGTGCAGGTTTAGTAAGTCTCGTGCCCATGTGGCTGCACGATGGACGTTCGATTTATCAAGCGCAAGTTTACGCGCGTCCACCGTATCTCACCGGATTTGCGCCGGGATATTTGCGCTTTGAAGCTGCTCTGACACCTCATCTCGCCCTGCAAACTGAATATTGGGTGATGGAAAGTCATGCGATTGGCATCCGTTATACGCTGGCAAATGTCCACTCCGAACCGCTGGATGTTGAGCTGAATGTGATTGCTTTTGTGGGCCTCAACAACAAAGAGCAGCGCCTTCTCGCACTGCCATCCAGCGAGGGCGCGGGCGCACTCAGTCTGGGTACGATTGGCAACTTGCAGCCGGTAATCCTGTTAGAAGACGGCCAAACTGATGCGAACGCACCCAGCAGCCCGAAACTCCAACGAACATTGACCATTCCTCCGCACAAAAAAATCACGGTACGGCTGATCCATGCGGGAGTGGGCAGCATCAATCTATCAGTAGCGTTGGCGCAAAAGTGGCTGAAATCGGATTGGGAAGCAGCCTTCGCACAGATTGAAACCAAGGCCGAAGCGATCCCCCAAATTCAGACAGACGATGAGGACACCGATGCAACCATTGCCTTCGCTTATCGTGAACTGGTGCAAAGTTTTCTAAAGGCGACTGCCAGCCTACCCTATCCATCTTTTGTGGCGACACGCGAACCGGGGCGCGGTTTTAACACCAATGACAAAGGCTGGAACGGGCAGAATCCAACACTCGCCTATTTGTCAGCGCTGGGTATCGCAGCAATTGACCATAAGCTGGCGGAAGGTGTCATCCGCAACTATTTAGCGGTGCAGCAGAATGATGGCTGGATTGATAGCAAACCCGGCTTGGGTGGACAAAAACAAAGCACATTGTGTATGCCTGTTCTGGCACGATTAGCATGGGGCATATTCCAGTACACCGAAGATACTCAATTCTTGCAGGACGTTTTTGCGGGACTTTTCAAGTTTTTTAAGCGCTGGCTGCAAGCCGATTTGGACAGAGATAAAGATGGCTTGCCCGAATGGCAAAACGAGGTTCAAACCGGTTATGTCTTTATGCCAACCTTTGCCACATGGCAAGCATGGGGTGGTGGCGCTGACATCCGCACGATTGAATCTCCGGATTTGCTGTCCTATTTACTATCCGAAGCCAAAAGCCTGAAGGAAATCGCTTATTATCTACGTGATGCGGCAGCGGAAAAGCAGATTGATGAGCAGATTACCCGACTCGAATCTGCGCTTGAAAGCCTCTGGAATGCGGAACTTGGGCGTTATACTTACCGTGACCGCGATACCCATCTGACAACCGGACGGATCGATATTATCAGCGACGCACGCGGCATGGATGAACTGCTGCCGTCCGAGAAGCTCAATCCACCCAACCGATTAGTCCTCAGGGTTTCCGGTGGTGTGAATTTGCAACCACGTATGACGCTCAAATTGGATGGCTTCGATCCTAATGGAAAAGCAATTAGCGAACAAGCCAGCGGCGAACAATTCATCTGGGCAGGTGGTCGGGGTGTTTACACCAGCCTACAAGTTTTCTCGCAAATTGACCGCGTAACGTTTGAGGGATTGAGCCGGGTTTACCGCGTTGATGTGCATACAGTTGATACAACCCGACTCGATTTGAATGCCCTGCTCCCGTTGTGGACAGCCAGCGTTTTACCCGATCACATGAACACATTAATCGGGTTACTGACTAATGCTGATCAGTTTTGGCGGGCATCCGGTGTGACGATGAACTCGGCGCAAGATGCGGACTTTGACCCGACCAATGCCAATGGCAGCGGTGGTGTCTGGCTGTACTGGCTGACGCTAATGGGCGAAGCACTGATCGAATCTGGCAAGATGCAGCAAGCGACCGAGCTGGTTCAAAGGATTCTGCGGGTACAAACCAGTGTGCTTAAAGCCAATAAACGTTTTAGCGAGTTTTATAACAGTGATAAACCCGAAGGACTAGGGGAACAGACCAATGTATCGGGCATTGTACCCCTGCATTTGCTGATGCGCGTGTTAGGGATACGGGTTATTTCCAGCACTAAAGTTTGGGTCGGCGGCGCATTTACATGGGGGCAACCCGTGACATTTCGGCAGCATGGCATCGTCGTCGAACGTCAGGAAAAATCAACCACTGTAACCTTCCCCAGCGGTTACTCGACGCAGGTTACCGGTGAGGATTGGCAGGAGGTAGTTGACTCTAATGTCTGATTCGAGCGTCAACGATTTTGTATTCCGCACCACCTCTGATGGTCTTCTGGTAGCTGATAAGTCCGGCACTATTCAACGCATAAACCCTGCGGCAGCCGCCATGTTGGGCGTTACCATTGAAGAAACGGTTGGTAAAGCAGCAGCCGAGGTATTCCAACAAAATCCAAATTTGTTGAATTTGTTTATACGTTCCGGTGAACAGACGCTCAATGTGCGGCTGCCAAAACGGCGTTTGGCTTATGGGGTCGCCAGTACGGACGACAACGGAACGCGTATCATCCTCTTGCAAGATGTGACTGAAAAACAGGAGTTTGAATCGCGACGGGAAGTCCTCGTTACTACAATGGCGCATGATCTCCGCAATCCTATTTCAGCCATTGGTGGCTTTGCAGAACTCATCGAGAAATTTGGCCCACTCAACGAGCAGCAGCAGAAATTTACGGTTCGTATCAAACAAACCGCCGCCAAACTCTATGATGTAGCCGGTTCGTTGGTCGATCTGGCATGGATCGAAGCCGGTATGCCGCTGGCGCATCGCCCTATCGATATGAAAACCTTGATCGAAAAAATCGTCAATGATTTGTCTGATATGGCACAAGAAAAACAGGTTAGTATTGCGACTTCACTACAAAACCCTTTACCGACTGTTATGGGGGATCAATCCCGTTTGGAGCTTACGGTTCGCAATTTGTTGCATAACGCTATCCTGTATTCACAGCCGGAAACAACGATTGCAGTGCATTCGTGGGGCGATAGTAATGAACTGTATTTCAGCGTGGCTGATCGCGGCATCGGCATCGCTGATGAAGAAATAGAACTCATTTTTGACCGCCTATACCGTTCAAAGGACGAACGTATACGAGAATTACCGGGTGGCGGCCTCGGTCTGACCGTCGCCAAGACGATTGTGAAGCGCCACGGCGGGGACATTTGGGCATCCAGTAACCTGAATGTCGGCAGTACCTTTACGTTTGTCCTACCTGTCGTCAAAAAGGACAACTAGCATGATGTTGATGGGGCAGCGTTTCAGTCATGTATAAAGTCAAGATTACGCTGCCGGCAACTGTGACCAACCTTGGGCCGGGTTTGAACAGCCTCGGCCTTGCCATTGGGATTTATACCACGATTGAAATTAGCCGCCGTGATGACGATCAACTGGTGGTCGAAACAGAAGGCGAAGGCGCGGGTCGTTATGGCATGGGCTTACGCCATCCAACAGCCTTGGCAATCATGCGGCTATTCCAAAAACAGGAAAACGCCATCTTGGGACTCAATGTCAAGGTGAGCAACAATATCCCATTAAACAGTGGATTAGGAGCCGAAGCCGCTTTCTGGGTCGCGGGTGTGATTGGCGCGAATAATTTGATGGGCGCAATTTATAACCGGCTGCAAATTTTGGAAATTGCGGCACTCATTAGCAATCTACCCAGTCAGGTCGTAACAAGTATTATGGGTGGTTTGACGGCTAGCTTCACTACTGGTGAGCAATTGATTTATCGAGCGCTGCCAACATCGACCTTACGCGTCGTGATTGCCCTGCCAGCCCTGAAACAATACACCAGCGAAGCCGCCAAAGTAAAACCGGAGCGTGTGCCGTTAAGTGATGCCCTTTTTAACCTGAGCCGCGTACCACTGTTAGTCGAGGCGCTGCGGGTAGGCGATTTAAAACTCATCGGTCAGTTGATGGATGATCGCCTACATGTTCCTTATCTCAAGCCTCAAATTACCGGTTTCGACCACGTATCAGAAATGGCACGACGGGCGGGCGCATTAGCCGTCAGCCTCAGCGGCGATGGGCCAGCACTGGTGGCCTTCGCGGAATCCAACCACAAGCAAATCGCAACGACGATGGAACTGGCC
>JACDGI010000353.1 GCA_013821665.1 Anaerolineae bacterium | reverse complement strand
GATTATGTCGTCGGACTTCCGCATGTTTTACCGCTTGGAAGCGGGCGGCGAATTCAATACGGAAGGCGAATTGGGATTGGCGAAAGCGGTGCTGCGGGAGTTTAGTGCGGCACAAGGCTTAGATGTTTTTCTGGCCTCGCAAATTCCGCCGGGGACAGGATTGGGTGGATCAGGCGCTGTAGCCGTGTCGATGGTAACGGCTCTGGCTGCATGGCAGGGAAAAACACTGAGTAAGATTGATATTGCGGAGATGGCCTGCGACATCGGCATCAACAAACTGCATTTACCCAGCGGTAAGCAAGATGAATATGGCGCGACGATGGGCGGGCTTAACCAGATTGTTTTCACAAAAGATGGTACGACAGTTACGCCAGTCGTACAGCCACCGGGCGCTTTAGATTTGTTTCAACGGCGGTTGATGTTGTTTTATACGGGCAAATCACGCGATTCGGGCAAGATTCTTTCCGACCAATCCAAGGCCAGCCGCGACCAAGATCCGGCGACATTGGAGCGGATGCACAAAATCAAGGCACTGGGATACGATATTCTGACGGCGCTGACGGAAGGCCGCTTGGATGATTTCGGCGATTTGTTGCACCAATCATGGGTACAAAAGCGTGGTGTCAACCGCGACATCAGTAATGACCAGATTGATGTGGCCTATGATGCCGCACGCAGCAACGGTGCGATTGGTGGCAAGATTACTGGCGCGGGTGGTGGTGGCTTCATGATGATTTACTGCCATGAGGATAAACAGCAGGCTGTGACCAACGCTTTACAGGCGCAAGGTTTGGCGCGGATGGACTTCCGCTTTGATTTTGACGGCGCACAAGTTTTGCTCAATTCCAATTGATACGGCCTGACGTATTTATATCTGCACCAGTAGTGGTGATTCGTAGTGCCTTGTGTGTAATATAGGTTAAGTTATTGGCGCTACAAGCAAAGTCAAACATCATATGAGCGATCGACTGCGGATTGGGATTATTGGAGCAGGTGCGGCAGGTATGGCTGCGGCGTGGGATTTGGCGCGTGCCGGACACGAAGTTCACCTATACGAAGCAGAGAAAAATGTCGGCGGATTAGCCGCTGGCTTTAAGGACGAAGGCTGGCAGTGGACGATGGAGAAGTTCTATCACCATTGGTTCGAAACGGACAAGAGCATCCTGAAGTTGGTGGATGATATTGGCAAGTCGGGTAAGGTATTGTTTCCACGTCCGAAGACCAGCTACTTTATTGATGGCAAAATCTATCGTTCCGAGATGAATGCATCTGCACTGTCGCTGCCGCTGTCCTTTCCGGCATTGATCCGGTTAGGGCTGACGGGCGTGTATCTGAAGTTTTTGACGCGCGATTGGAAAGCCTTAGAAAAGGTAACAGCCGATAGCTGGATGCGGCGTTGGATGGGCGATGAAGCCTATAACAAGCTGTGGCGACCACTGCTGATCGGCAAGTTTGCTGATCGTTACCAGCAGGTCAATATGGCGTGGATGTGGGCACGTATTTATACCCGCAGTTTGCGTCTCGGTATCTACGAAGGTGGTTTTCAGGCTTTTCTGGAAGCGCTGGCCGAAGCCGTCCAGTCGAAGGGTGCCGTCCTCCATTTGAGTTCGCCTGTGGACGCGATTGGTTCACAGGATGGTAAACCGACACTGGTGATTAAGGGGCAGACAGAAGTCTTTGATCGCGTGATTAGCACGGCTTCACCCGGTTTGATGTTGAAGCTGGCACCGAACTTGAAAGATACGGCTTACGGTAAGCAAATCGCGGATCTCAAGAGTATCGGGGCGTTGTGCGTGGTATTGGCGCTCAAACAGTCCATATTAACGGATGGGACATATTGGCTGAATTTACCGGCGACCAGTGCTGATAAGAAGGCCAGCCAATTCCCGTTCTTGGCGTTGGTGGAACATACGAACTTTATGGATAAATCTCACTACGGTGGGGATGTATTGGTGTACTGCGGCGATTATGTGCCAGTTGACCACGAGTATTTCAAGATGTCTGAGGATGAATTGGTCGAGCGTTTTTTACCTGCTTTGAAGAAGGTCAATCCAGCCTTTGATGCCAGTTGGATACGCAAGTCATGGGTCTGGCGTGCGCCCTATGCCCAGCCGATTCCGTTTGTGAACCACAGTCAGAATATTCCGGCACTCAAGACTCCGCTGCTGGGTGTGTTTTGGGCGAGTATGAGCCAGGTTTATCCGTGGGATCGCGGGACAAATTACGCGGTGGAAATTGGTCAGCAAGTGGCGAAGGAAGCAGTGGCTTCTAATTGATGATTATTTAAGTTGGCTTATTCTCCGGACGGCAGCCCTAGTTCTTGAATGATTTGGTTAATCGCTTCGGCGCTTATATTTGATTGGTCACCTTTCACGTATAGGGTGACCAGATAAATACGTGTTGTTGTCCGTAAGTAATATATGGCCCGATAACCACTACTTTTACCTTTGGCAAGGTCACTATTTTTAACTCTGACTTTATAAACAGGGAAGTTGGCACCAGTGATTTGATCACCGGGTATAGCACCCTGTTCAAGTTCATCAATTAAAGCTTGTACATCCTCTCGCACATGTCGGTATTTTTTCAATAGCTGTTTGACGTCTTTGCGGAACCGATCCGATAAAATAACGCTTATTGGATTCTCAATCGTCATCGGTTTCGTCCCATAGTGAGGACGCAGGATAAACACGACCTGCTACTATATCTGCCCAACCCTCACGAAAGGTCGCTTCTGGACTCAGTTCTTCTTGATTATCATTCTCAAGTGCTAAATCTTGCATCATAATATGATGCAAATAATCAGTGAGTACAGTGTAACCTTGTTTACGAGCGAGGCGCTCGAACTTATCACGTTCATCTGGCGTAAGTTCTATCGAAATTGTGACATGTTCCGAAATATTCATCAGGTTTCTCACCCTAGTTGAATGATGGTCTAATTATAGCATTCTTCCTAGCCTAAATGCTTTGCCGCTCGGCGAAGATTGCTCAGCAAGCCTGTGAAAGTCGCGTAAATTGAGGCGTTTGCAAGGTGATGGCAATAGTGTTTAGAGCTGTGATGCGCTGATAGGGGATGCCTGAGGTAATCATTATTATCATGCTCTAGACTTCATGCTACACTGGTTCATAATTATTGAATCAGCCGAGCCGCGTATGAACCGGCACATCACTTTCCAAACCAAAACTCACTAAGAGGGAATACATGAAGATCATTGTCGCTGGAACCGGGTTTGTGGGATTAACCCACGCCGCCGTGCTGTCCGAGTATGGACACGAAGTTTATGCTTACGACGTGGATGAGAAGAAACTCGACGCGTATCGTTCCGCTGATCCGGCCCGTATCGGTCATTACGTCAGCGAGCCGGGGTTGCCCGCCATCGTTGCAGAAAATATCAACCGCTACCTGTTTTTCGTCAACGATATTTCCGATATTGTGGATGGCACAGATGCGATTTTCTTGTGTTTGCCAACACCGCCTCGTCCAAACGGATCATCTGACTTAAGTTTTTACTTCAAAGCGCTGGAACAGATTGCGCCAATGCTGGCGAAGCGACAGGATAAACGGCGGATTGTGTTGATTAATAAGAGTACGGTTCCGGTAGGTACTGCACGGCAGCTTGAGGCTAAACTCAAGGAACATGGCGTGCCGAACTTCGGCATCGCATCCAACCCTGAATTCCTACCGGAAGGTGACGCAGTCGAGAAGTCACGCCGTCCTGACCGTGTGGTCGTGGGTGGCGATACGGATGAAGACCTGCGTATTATGCGACGGATTTATTCGCAATTTACCAATCATGTGCGTATCGCTTATATCGAAACCACACCGGAAACAGCCGAAGCAATCAAATACGTGGCGAATACACTGCTATTGACCTACGTTTCGTTTTGGAACGGTGTGGGTGCCCGTTTGGGTGAGGCATTCCCGAATGTGCGCATGGAAGACCTCAAGCGTGGTGTGACGGCGGACAACCGCATCAGCAAGTGGGGATCATATGTGTCGAACGGTGCAGGTGGGTCGTGCTTTGGTAAGGATATTCAATCCTTGATTTACCAATTTAAGACCAACAGTCAGGCAACAGCGCTGCTCGAATCGGTCTATGAAATTAATGAATATCAGAAGACCTATCTGATTGACCGTGCCGTAGAAGAAGCGGGTGCGACCTTCAATCATAAGACTGTGTCTTTGCTCGGTTTATCCTTCAAGCAGCGTACCAATGATATGCGTGACTCATCATCGCTCAAGGTGGTGGAAGCCCTGCTGGCACGCGGGGTGAAGGAAGTGCGGGCGTATGATCCGCTGGCAGTCGAAGAGGCGAAGCGTTATTTCCATCCAGACAAGAACCATCTGTTTGAGAAGGTGACTTATCATGATTCGGTTAAAGATGCGTTGACGGGCAGCGACATGGTGTTCATCTCGACGGATTGGGAAGAGTTTCGTGGGTTATCACGGACAATTGAACAAGCGGTTAAGCCACCCTTCCTCATTATGGATGGCCGCCGCATGATTCCCGATTACGTGGAATTGGTTGAACGCGGCTATAGTTACATTGCCGTTGGTTCACCGTATATGACTCCTACTAAATAAAAGTAGGCAAGCCAGCGGCTTGCCCCTACTGAACGATCATGACAAAGGCGGTCAAAAAGCCGCTTTTGTCTTCATCTGATTTTAATATCCTCGATACCATTTGTGAAAACCGCACATTTTTATACACAATTCAGCCCTCGATTTTGTGCATAATTTCAACAACCCGTTCTTAGACATCAATAATCTATCAAGACTTTGTGTTACTTTAACTAAAATATTGGTCTCATATTTCGTCAAGTCATTCCAACCAAGATGATGTGCGGCAGATTATCTTTGGGCAATCCGCAAATACATCCGAAGACGCACGTACAACATTTGGAGGACGCAATGATTTTAGAGGCGATACGTACCGCACCGGGGCGTTTCATGACCAACATCAGAAACCCCAAGATGAGACGTAATGTAATGATTTTGATGGTTGGCAAGATGCTCGGTCTTGCATTGGTACTGCTGGCAATGAACCTGTTCATGCCCGCTACCGCAACTAAAGCGCAAGATGTCGCCACAGCAGTTGATGGCAACCAGTTTAATGCCATTAATACAACATGGACATTGGTCGCAGCCTTCCTCGTGTTCTGTATGCAGGCCGGTTTCGTCATGTTGGAAGCTGGTTTTGCCCGTTCCCGCGAATCAGTCAATATTCTGGTTGAAGGTATCGCTGATACCTGCATCTGCGGTTTGACCTTCTGGGCATGGGGCTACGCCTTCATGTTCCAACCGGGCAACGGCTTTATCGGTACACACGGCTTCTTCCTGCAAGGGCTTGACCCGGCATGGGGCGGCACAAATGGCTTATACGGCGCGACAGGCATTCCGGTTCTGGCACATTGGGTTTTCCAATTCGCCTTTGCTGACACCTGCTCGACCATTACTTCGGGCGCTATGATTGGCCGCTGCGATTTCATCGGCGACATTCTGTACAGCGTGGCTGTTACCGGTTTCATTTACCCGATTGTTGGTCACTGGACATGGGGCCCCGATGGTTGGTTGGCAGTGATGCAACCGTTTGCCTTCCGGGACTTCGCTGGTTCGACCGTAGTTCACAGCATCGGCGGTGCGATCTCGTTAGCTGGCGCGTTAATACTAGGTCCGCGTTTGGGACGGGTTTTCAAGCGAGACGGCGGTGGCCCAATGAAACCACATGATCTGATAATTGGTGCGATTGGTGGTTTGATCCTGTGGTTCGGTTGGTATGGTTTCAATCCCGGTAGTACCCTTTCGGCGATGGATATTCAGGGTATTGGTCGTGTGTCCTTCAACCCCACATTGGCTGCTTGCTCGGCAGGTATGACGGCCTTAATCATCTCGTATATGACGACGAAAAAGTGGGATCTTGGCTTAACGGTCAACGGGTTCCTTGCGGGTCTCGTAGCCATTACCTGCCCCTGCTATTGGGTTGATCCGGTCGGTGCATTCTTTATCGGTCTGGTTGCAGGTATCGTGGTCTATCTGGCGATTGAACTGCTGGAATACCTGCGTATCGACGATCCGATTGGTGCGGTGCCTGTCCATCTAGCGGGCGGCATCTGGGGAACATTATCACTTGGCTTGTTCGCAACCGGTGCTTATGGCCTCCCAACCGCAACTGGCGCTGACACCAGTACAGTCGTGACGGGTCTGTTCTACGGTGGTGGCACAGGACAGTTGGTAGCACAGTTCATCGGTAGCGCCGCAACTGTGATTGTAGCATTCGTAGCCGCCTATGCGATTATGTGGGTCATCGAAGCCGTGACCGATCTTCGTCTGGCAGCAGACAAGGAAATCGCGGGCCTCGACCTCGAAGAACATGGTTCATCGGCTTACCCCGAATATGTTCTGAACGGTAACGATGGCACGCCCAAGACCTTGGAAGATGCCAAGAAGGTCATGGTACGCAGCAGCGCACCAGCAGCGGGTGACTAAGTTCGGTACGATTTGTAAGTGACAGTTTAAGGGGGTGGCAGCGATGCCATCCCTTTTTTGTTGGCTAGAGCAGCAGTGAAATGGAAACAAAAAAGAGTCGGCTGACTCTTTTTCGTTTATTGATGGGTTGGTTTTTAGGCGGATGTTTCGCTGGGAAGTTGGGTTTCGCGCATCTGTGGGGTGAGGTTACGGTGACGTTGGCGCACCTGCCACACGCGCATGGCGGCTTCAATCTGAATACGGATGTCCATTTTTGACTCGCCAAGTTCGCGATCAGGGAAATAAATCGGAATTTCCGCGACACGGAAACCTAAACGGCAGGTGACATAAGCCATTTCGACCTGAAAGACATAACCACTGGAACGGATGCGGTTAAGATCAAGCCCGATGAGGGTGTTACGCCGCCAGATACGATAGCCGCCAGTTGCATCGCGCACGGGAATGCCGAGGATGGTGGGCGTGTATACACGGTTAGCAAACCACGTCAACAGCTTACGATAGACGCTCCAGTTTTCATCCACGCTGCCACCTTTGGCAAAACGGGAACCGAGTACCAGATCGTTGCTTTCGATGGCTTTAAGCAGTTCGGGAATGTATTTGGGCTGGTGGGAGAAGTCGCAATCCATCTGGATGATATAGTCAGCATCCATTTTAAGAGCTTGCTTGAAGCCAGCAATATAGGCTTGCCCCAGACCATTCTTCTCTTGACGATGCAGAACACTTACATTGGGATAACGCGCGGCAAAATCATCCGCGATTTTTCCAGTACCATCCGGCGAATTATCGTCGACCACCAAAATATTGAGGTTATCTATCTTCAGCGCAAACAGCGCCTCAAGCATAAGGGGAAGATTTTCCTTTTCATTGTAAGTTGGAAGTACGACGACAGTCTTAGTCATAGCGGTCTCCACAAAGTGGCTGCACAAGCGCCGAACGAATAGGTGAAATGGTCAAATAATTTAGTATACATCAGAGCGTCGGGATGAGATGAGTAAATTCTGAATCCCTTAATGGATGCGCGTGGTATTTAGCCGAGATAGGCGCATAAGTATGCTAAACTTAGCATCAGTGCCTTGCAATTTCCCAACGCCATTTAAGACTAAATGTAAGGATAATGATTTGGGGATTATTCTGACCCTTGAAGCCGCACAAGCCGAGTGTCTATTGATGCGTGCTGCCGGAGAAAAACTGGTGTTTACCAACGGGCATTTTGACTTGCTGCACGTCGGACACCTCGATTATCTGGAAAAAGCACGGGCATTGGGTGATGCGCTATTCCTTGGTTTGAACGGTGATGCTAGTACGACGCGCTTGAAAGGTGCGGGAAGGCCACTCATTCCAGCCGTAGAGCGGGCGCGATTGTTGGCGGCTCTACAACCGGTAAGTGCCGTGATTATTTTTGAGGCGGATACGGCGGACGAGTTGATTCGCGCATTACAACCGGACGTATATGTCAAAGGTGGGGATTACGCCAATAAGGTGCTGCCGGAACGTCCGACGGTAGAAGCCTATGGTGGACGGGTGGCGCTGATTGATTATTTGCCTGACCACAGTACCTCAGCGTTGATTGCCAAGATTAAGGCGCTGCCGTAATGCCTAGCGGTTGATGTTCCATTCGGCATCAAACTCTTGGAGAAACTCCAACGTGAAGTTGTGGCGACGTTCAGCCAGAGTCTTGGCTGTTCGAGTATTCAGCCGATCTTTGAGTAACAGCAGCTTCTCGTGAAAATGGTTGATGGTCGTGCCTTGGCTGGCT
>JACDGI010000352.1 GCA_013821665.1 Anaerolineae bacterium | reverse complement strand
GCGCTGGCGAGTCCGGCTAACGGGGCGGCAATCGTCCGGCTGATACCTAAACCGATCACGGCACCGATCCCGCCAGCCGCCAAGGCTGCGATAATCAGGGTGACGTATAAACGATTTAGAAAACGATCTTCAGGTGATGGCGGTGGAGCCCCCGGCGGAAAACGCTGTCCATGTGGTCGATTGATATTCATCGGATCAAAAGGCATGGCAGCCGGTGGGCGATTTTGGCCGGGAAATGGTGTACCCGCGAGAGCAGTAGCAAGTGCCTGATTACGCTCGGTCACATAAATGTGGAATTGATCGCCTGCACTCCAACCGGCGAGAACGGCGACAATGATGACTGTAACCAGTGCAACACTCAAAAAGGCGACGGTCAGGCGTACCCAAATGCGATTCATGCCGCGCTCTCGCAGAAGCGATAACCGACCCCAAAAACCGTTTCAATGTAGCGTGGTCGGGCAGGATCATCACCAATTTTCTTGCGCAGATTTTTGATGTGCGTGTCCAAGGTGCGTTCTAACCCATCGTAGCTGTAGCCGAGGGCTTTCTCGACCAGTTCTTCGCGGGTAAAGGCATAATTGGGGTTCGCCATCAGTGCGCTCAGAATGGCAAATTCGGTACGCGTCAATTCGACCATCTGGTTGTCATGCATCAGGGTGTGTTGGTCGAGGTCTAGGCGGAGTGCGCCGTTTTCCAGCACATGCGGTGGCTGAAAACCGCCACGGGAGCGGCGCAAAATAGCCTTCGTGCGAGCCACCACCTCTAGTGGATTAAAAGGCTTGGTCAGGTAATCATCCGCGCCGAGTTCCAAGCCGCTGATTTTATCGGTATCTTCGACCTTGGCCGTCAGCATCAAAATCGGTATATCCGAGAGGTGCGAGTCGGCACGCAGCCAGCGTGTGATTGAAAAGCCATTGTGTCCGGGCAGCATCACATCAAGGATGATCAAATCAGGCCGCTCTTTTTTGATGGTGTGCATGGCTGATTCGCCATCGTAAGCCATCAACACGGTCATACCGGCCTGTTCCAGATAAGATCGAACCAACCGAACAATTTGTTGGTCGTCATCGACAACTAATATGCGGTGTGCCATAATCCAAATCCTTGATGAACTGTTTACAGTCTAGACACAGTTTGTTGTAAACGCAAAAAGGGCGAACTTGCGCTCGCCCTTTGACTACTTTACCAATTAAGCGTTGGCAGTAGCTTCTGGTGTTGCGTCTGGCGCTGGCGGAGCATTGTTGCCCGGCCCACCATTACCGTTGTTACCACCGGGACCCATCGGGCCACCGTTTCCGTTCGGACGACCACCGGGACGACCGGGGCCGCCGAAGCCGCCACCAAAGCCACCCATCGGGCCGCCGAAACCACCACCGAAGGCGAAGCCACCGCGTCCGTTGGCATCCATCTTCTTGGCAAAAGCGGCATCCAAATCAGCCTTGAGCAGGGCAATTTGAGCATCAGCCTGCTCCTGTGTCAGACGACCATCAGATACAGCCGCAGTAATGGCCGTTTGGCGTTGGGCGACAACCGCGTCGACAATCGTGCTGAGTTCGACGTTCTTTTCCTTGGCGATGTCGGCAATGGTCTTGCCAGCCTTGAGATCGGTCTGGAGTGTGGCTGCATCTTCGCCTAAAGCTGTGGCGATGACATCCAAAACGGGGTTGGTGCGCTGACCGTTACCGGGGCCGTTACCATTACCTTGACCCTGTGGCATCTGCATCTTGCGATTAAACAGGGCAGTCAGGTTGGCCTTTAACAAGGCGGTTTGAGCATCAGCCTGTTCCTGTGTCAGACGACCATCGGTGACAGCCGTTTTCAGATTATCGGCTACTTTAGCGACGACTGCATCTTCAACCGTGCTGAGTTCGACATTCTTTTCCTTAGCAATGTCGGCAATGGTCTTGCCGCCTTGCAGGTCGGTTCGGAGTGTTGCCATATCTTCACCCAAGGCATCAGCGATAACCTGAAGTTCGCCGCCCATGCCAAATCCTTGTCCTTGACCACGACCCGGTCGTTGACCTTGTCCCGCAGGCGGCTGGCTTTGGTCTGTAGCTTCTGCGGAAGGTTGCGACGGAGTACCGGTGGCACTCGGTGTCTGGGCTGCGACTGCGACTGCTGTTATCGCCAGCGCTGCAATCACCAGCGTTGCTATTCCCATCTTTAAACGTTTCATAATATGCGAAAACTCCTTGTGCTTTTCAGAGCGCCCGATGCGCTCACATCTACGAATATCAGGTTAGCAAGGGCCTATGGAGAAGTGGTGGAGATTTGAGTAAGGAATGCTAAGAGCCGATTTTGCTGGCAAATAAGCGGGAAATAAAACGAGGGCGACCACATAGCCGCCCTCTACTATCAACAAAACTTATCTATAGCTGAAGTTTGTTTATGGAGTCTTCAAACTGATCGAAGTAATACTGCCGTTGGTTTTGAAGTCGTCCGTGTATAAAACGGTGGCGACACCGGTGTACGTCACATTGCCTAGCCGGATAACCACTTTGGGTACTGATGTATAACCGGCACCCGCATTGGTGATGTTGAGGCCAGTCAGCTTGCCATCGACCACGACCGCAGCAGCCACAGCTTTGGTTTGAGGCCATGTTTGACCTAATGACCCTTTATAGCGGTAATAATTGGAAACTTCATCGAGCTTTTCGTTGGTGATGCCATAGGGCGCTAGCACTTTTAATAAGGCTTTTTTATTGGCGCGGGCTTCATCACCCGTTGGTGAGCCAACCTTAGCCGGTGTCACGCCCGAAAATGCCTCACGGAAAACATTCGGTGTTACGCCGAGCATAGACGCAATTAGCACCACCGGACGACCATGATCGCGCGGATCGGTTTCAAACCCGCCGGTTATGGTCACCGTATTATCGCTGCTGCCCTGCGGCGACTGTGCCACTACAGCCGCTGCCGTGATCACCAGCGCAGTCATCATCAATATAGCGACTGTGGCCTTCGTTCGGTTGATTTTCATGCGAACCCCCTTCTATTGATCAAACACACGCTGTATTCGGTCTTGTAGAGAACAGGTTATCAAGCACATGTGGAGAAGTGATAGAGATTGCATCGCGATGCGTAAATATTTCGGGGCAATAAAAAAGCAACCCATTTTGGATTGCCTTGCTCGTTAAGATTGGCGAACTAAGAGGCTGTTGATGATCATGTCCTTTGAGCGGGGGAACATCATGAGCGTAATACGGCATTGAACTCAAAGGACATTCCACTAGACTAACGGGTCAATGTGGAGATTCTGTGTAGATTTGATGTACAGCCCTTAAGAAACACCCTTAAAGCGTAAATTTTAGTCCTTTAACCAGCGGTTTTAGATACAGGTGCATCAACGGTATAGCTATCGACCAATGCCCCTTCAATATTGATGAAACGCAGCGACATAGCCTTATCGGTGACATCCACCAGCAGCGCGCCAAAGTTGCAGTTATAACGGACCTGACTGCCGTCAATTGGGGTTTTGAAGTTATACAGACTTTGTCCGCCGGTGCCATCCACAATATAGGGGAAGCCATCTTTGATGATGCGCTCATAAATGTGGTCATGACCGTTCAACACCAGCGTCGCACCCCATTCGGCAAACGGCCACTGCATCCATGTACTGGAACCGTGTTCTGCCGAGGAATAAGCGGCGTGATGGAAAACCACGACCTTATAAGTGGCTGTTGAATCCGCCAGCGCACTTTGCAACCACTTGCCTTGAATAGAATCGCTGCTGGTGCCATCCGGTTCGCGGGTGTCGCTGTCCAACATGAAAAACTCAAGTGGCCCCTGCACCACATTGTAATAGCGTTCGTTGCCGGGGAGATCGAAGTATTTCAGGTAAGGAGCAACACTGTCGATGCCCCAATCATGGTTACCGAGGGATGGAAAGAAACGGTTTTCCTGACTCCCGTCGCCATAGCTGCCGTCGTAAGTACCGATATAACTGTGGTAATACTGCCCGATGTTGGCATCAATGGTCGCGTCCAGACCTAATGTGTAGTTGTTGTCGCCGGTAGTGACGATAAAATTGGGCTGCCAGCTACCCACTAATTTGGCAACAGCCTGTTCACTCTTACCTGTCGAGCCGAAGTCACCGATGACAGCAAAGCGCGTGGTGTCTTTGGCCTGCGCCTCCACCGTGTAATTATCCTGTTCGATGGCACAATCCGGCGCGGCAGCATTCACAACTTGTGGTTCGTGTTGGCCGAAAGCAATTAGTAGGCTCAGTGCCAAAGCACCAAATAGATTTGTCCGTGTTGTTATTCGTATCATAAGCGTATCCTTCCTTACTTCGTAGCAAAATCATTCTACACAACACTTTATAAACAGCAGTTATTTTTGAAAATCTCTGTCCATTTTCTCAGGATTTAGACAGCCCGTGGTATAGGAGATGGGCGATGTACTGGTGAAGTGGAATTCAAAATAGTCTTCAGAGTACAGAAACGGTGGGTGGAAACTCGCCGCTTTTTGATTCACAACATGCACAAAAAGCGGAACAAGCGGCAAATGCAGCAAACACACAAGTGGATTTTTATGTCGGAAATGTCGTCGTCGTTGGCAATCGTCAAAGGCTCAAGCCTCTGCCTGAGTCAAGAAAGGGCGCTGAAGCGCACTGGCTGGAAAATGTATTGGCGGCAGTGGCGGCGGCGGCGGCAGTAGACTGCCACAAATGATGCTGTTGTTGCTGTTGTTGCTGTTATGACAAGGCCATTTTTATCACATTTACAACGATTAGCAGATGTTAAGGTGCGTGGGATAAACAGAAACGGTTGAGGCACGCCTCAACCCTACAACCCCATAGATATAATAAACGATGTGAGAGGCAATTGGGTTACCATTTGGAAGAACATTTTGTAACTCTTTCGGAGTGTTGGCACTAACTATTTTGAGGGAGCAATATTATTAAGGTAGTTGGTGGATGGTTGGAAAAGCATTTGTCGGGTTAACCAAAAGTAAACTTACGGCATAAGAATGGCGTTTGTGGATCACCAACTACACCTATAATGTTAGTAATAAGATTTAGAAAACAATTGTTTCAAACCTCAATTTCATAGGAACTATATCATGCGGCGATTTTTATTAGGTTTGATGATTGCTTTAGGGACACTAATAGGAATTTTATTGGTGTTACTTTTTATCCGAAAACAAAATTACTATCAGTTTGTCGCTGATTACACCCAGTTTTCTACAGCGGCTGATGTGCAAGTCTATCTTAACCGGACACTAGAAGTAGGTAAGTCTACTGAAGCTGAGGTTGTTGCTTTTATCCTGCAATCAGGCATAGCATCTAAGATTACCCCTAATGCTTTAGTTTCAGTTTCAAATTGCAGTCGCGGAGAAGGTAAATTCATTGGCATTCTTTGTCAAGTCAGAGCGCCTGAGGTGGATTATTCAGCCAAAGGATTTCGGACACCCAATATAATTAACAACCTATTTATTCTTGACTATTACTTTATTAATTTTGAATTTGAAGATGGCAAACTCAGACCAATGACGGTGCATTTTTTTGCAGCTAACTGGTTCGCTTTTTAGAGTGTAGTGTTCCTTTTCTCAGCAAACTCCGCTGCAACTGACCTGAGCATTAGATCAGCCTAACCTTGAGAGAGCCTGCACCCCGTAGGCTCTTTCATTTTCGGCCTCTCGCGTTCATGAAGTGCGAATAGTGCAGGCCAAAGGGGACAAGGTGGCTGAGGTGGAGAATTGGAGCGGGGGCAAGCGCGGGCGGGAAAAATCCCGCCCCTACAAAATGGCGTATCCAAAGGTATCGTCGCTATGTCGTATGAGGCACCATCGTGGAATCAGATTTTGCTGGCGACTGGTAGCTAGCGACCAATTTCTTAGTAGATTATCGAAAGTAACAAGCCAACCCTCCTCCGTATACATTCACAAGACGACAGTTTTGGGTGAACGAGGGAAATACCCCTAACCCCAGCCCTTTCCCCATAGTAACAGGGCAAGGGAGAAAATACATTGCATTGATAAAAGTATCGTCTCCTAAACCCGTATACAGGGGAGGGAATAATACCAATACGGTGATGTATTAGCTCGCAACTTCCGAGAAGTCACTTTTCTAGCTTGCGGCCTGTTACTTACAGCTTATAGCTATTGACTTTGACCCTCTGTGACCTACAATAAGCCGCAGTTGTTCGATTAGAGCGAAAAGATCATGCGTGTCGCCCGTAATATTTATTTGTTAAGCTGGTTCAACTTTTGGGCGGATTTCCGTCCGTATGCCCCGATTGCCATCCTCTATTACTCGCAAGTCACGGGTTCCTATGCGCTCGGTATGAGTGTTTTTTCAGCGGCGATGCTGGCGCAGTCCTTGTTCGAGATGCCGACAGGTGTGCTTTCGGATATAGTTGGACGTAAAAAGACGGTGGTATACGGCGCGGTGGCGGGTGTGTTCGCGCTGACGTTTTATGCGATTGGCGGCACGTATTGGGCGCTGCTGGTTGGCGCGATTTTTGAAGGGTTAGGCCGTGCCTTTTACAGCGGCAATAATGATGCGCTGCTGTACGACACCTTAGCGGAAATGGAACAGCGCGAAACCTTTCAGGAATATCTGGGCAAGACCTCCTCGATGTACCAACTGGCGCTGGCAATTTCAGCGGTGATTGGCAGCGTGATCGCGGCAATCTCATTTCATGCGGCGATGGTGGTTTCAATCATCCCGATGGTGCTGGCACTGGTGGTGAGCATACGACTGATTGAGCCGGGCGTGCATATGGGCGAGAACACCAATATTTACGCGCATCTCAAGACAGCCTTGCGGAACTTCAAGCAGAACGCACGGCTGCGTAGCTTGAGTTTGGCAGGGATCTTGAGCTATGCCATTGGCGAGTCATCGTGGGTGATTCGTTCGGCCTTTATCGTGACATTGTGGCCGGTGTGGGCCATTGGGATTGCACAGATGATCGGGAATGTTACCGCCGCACTCAGTTCTTATTATGCCGGACGCATCATCAAGCGCTTTGGTGAGTTCAAGCTGCTGGTAGGAGGCATGTCGATCAGCGAAGGGATCAATCTAGTTTGTCTGCTGATACCGACGGTGCTATCACCAGCCTTGATGGCCTCCAATTCGATTTTCCACGGCGTCAACACTGTCGCTAAACAAAGCCTGATCCAGCATGAGTTCAGCGACGAGCAGCGGGCGACAATGGGATCACTCAACAGCTTCGTAGGCAGCATCGCCTTTTCAGTGTTCTCGTTTTTGTTGGGTGGGTTAGCTGACCGGATTGGGATTGTTCCGGCTTTGGTCACAACCTCGCTGCTGTCGATTGTGCCGATGACGCTTTACTTCCGTGTGCTGCGTCCACGCGCTGGGGAAATGGCAGCTTCGAATGTGGTTGAAATCGTATCTTAGGCGGTGGTTTTGAGCGACAATCCTCACCCCCTAGCCCCCTCTCCATTTCATGGCAGAGGGGGAACTGAAACATCTTTTTAGGGAAAACTCTGGTCGCTTCCAACTGGTCGGAGCGGGGGAGCAAATGCAGAGAATCTGATTTATTTCGCGCGCATCCGGTTGCCTTTGGCGTTATGCTCAAGTTCGACCAAACCGAGTGCTTCCATAAGTGGTGGCAGATACATACCGAAGCGTCCACGTAGGCCTTTCTTCAGGCCGTACCAGCCACCCACTGGATTATCAGGCGAACGTCCCCATGCTTCGACGGTACCTTCTTTGGCGGGTTTTTGCTCATCAGCACTACCGAGTTCTATCCAATCACCATGCGCTTTGAGCATGGCATGTAAATCTTCGATGCAGCGCAGATCATAAAGCAAGGTGGTCGTGCCAACCTGACAGACCAACACGGGTGGTGTGCGGGTTTCATCCTTATACATGCTGTAATCGGAGGTTCCCGGTGGGGTTTTTAACTGCCACGGACTTTCTTTGGTTCCATTACCTTCAGCCATATTGTTCTCCTATAATTTACAGTAATTGCTCGTTACATTTGAGAAAGCATCCTCTCCCCTAAATCCCCTCTCCGCTGCGCAGCGAGGGGACTTCAAACAGTTGTTTTCTCGGTTGCATCGCACTCAAAAGGTACGAATTAGCAATCAGGATATTATTTATGATTTTTCAGCAGCGCGTTTGAGATCAGCCGCGTATTGCTCGAATGTGGGTTTGAAGTCGGGCAGTGAGCCGCCGATCATCAACAGCAAAAGGCCGCTAATCACCTCGGTCATATTGAAGTCGGTGGTGCCATCGGCTTTGGGTGTCAGCGTGTAAGTACGAACACCCTTGAACAT
>JACDGI010000351.1 GCA_013821665.1 Anaerolineae bacterium | reverse complement strand
GGCCGATCAACTTGCGCACTGGAATGGTATCCAACGCATTATTCGCGTAGTCCTTGCCGGTAATCCAGTGGATAGGCGCGTCAAAGTGCGTACCGGTGTGTTCGCCCAGATGAATCGTATTCCAGTACCACGCCGGGCCTTTGGCATCATAGTGCGAGATGGTTTGCATTGAAAAGCCGGGGGAGGGCGCGAACTGTGGCGGCAGATCAATAACTGGCGTGTCTGCGTCCAAAGGCTGCGTCAGATCCACGACCTTCACCCGTCCACTATTGAGTTCTTCCACCAGCAGCGATAACACGGTCACTTTTGCAGCCATCACAAACTCCTAAATAAAAGCTAATCAAAAGGCAAAGACTTTTTACCGCAGAGGCGCAGAGAAAAATGAGAAATACAAATCTCTGTGCCCTCTGTGTCTCTGTGGTTAAATCTTATGAATTTAGTTTCTGGCGCATTTGCTTGCGCTCTTTGATGTAACGCTCGAAGCGGAAGGCGTTCTCCGGCAGTTTAAGATCCATGCCGAAGTGATCCGGCCCAACCGCTTCGACCTTGGCGACGATGACGCTCATTGCATCGCGTTCGAAGGCATCCGCCACCGCGCCGATGAAATCCATTGGAGTGCTGACAGCCGCCACGTTCTCGATACCTGCGCCTTTGGCAATTGCCGCCAAATCGGTGATGCCGGATGTGGTATGCGAGGCAAAACCGCCGGTGGAAAGCAAGCTGCCGTTGTCGAAGATAATATGCGTCAGATTAGCCGGTTTATAACGTGCCAGTGTAGTCAATGTGCCGAGGTTCATCAGCACCGAACCGTCACCATCCATCACCACCACTTTTTCCTGTGGTTCGCTGAGCGCTAATCCAAGCCCGATGGATGAGGCTAAGCCCATCGCGTGTTGTAGATAGAAAAAGTTCTCGCAGTGACCAAGATCGTATAGTTCCTGCGCACAGGCACCCATGATGGTCACCACCAGCTTATCTTGCAGTTCGGGATAAATCGCTTCGATACACTTGGCGCGTTTCATCGGCTTAGTCCTCCATCAAATCGCGGCTGAGCAGCAGCGCCACCGGTGACAGTGCGCTTTCGGAATAGGTATAGGCCTGTTTGATTTGTTTGCCAACCAATTTGGGATCACGGGCATAATCAAAGGGGATATTCAATGCCCGCAGTACCGGCTCGGTGACGATGCCACCCTGCGTATGCCACGGATACGGCTCGCCCATATGACCACGATGTGCGATCAACATGCACAGCGGAATGCGGTAGAGCATCGCCAGCGACACGATGCCGTTGATGGCCGCCAAGAAGCCGTGATTTTGCATCAATAGGACGTGGGGCGTTCCGGCGAAATGAGCACCAGCAGCGATGCCGATGGCTTCTTCTTCCTTTGCCACCTCGACCAGCCGCATGTCGGGATCTTCTTCCGCCATTTGCAGCAAATAAACCAGCCATGTCTCCGGCAGCGCAGTGATGAAGTGGACACCCGCGTCTTTAATACCCTGATAAACGGCTTTGGAGTTATCCAGCGAAACAGTCATCCCTAAATCCTACTCAAATAATAACTAATTTGTGCAGCCGAGAGTGTAGACCAATGCCTGATTCACGTCAAATAGTCCACTTTTTGCAGATGCCACTTCTTATCTCAAACACTTCCACTTGATAAGGTATGATATAACACAGAGTAGAGTGCTATCTCCCTTATAGGAGTGTAATACGTTATGCTTTCGATTGTTATTCCGGTTTACAACAGCGAACAATCACTGCCGCCTTTGCTGGAACGTTTATCACAGGTGCTGCCCACTATCAGCGAGACTTATGAGGTCATATTGGTGAATGATGGCAGCCGCGATAAAAGCTGGCTGGTTATGACTAGCCTTGTCCCACAGTATCCATTTGTACGCGCCATTAATATGATGCGCAATTATGGGCAGCATAACGCGCTGCTGTGCGGCATCCGGCAGGCCAAAGGCGATATTATCGTGACAATGGATGATGACTTGCAGCATCCGCCGGAAGAAATCCGCAAATTGTTGGATAAACTGGCAGAAGGTTACGATGTGGTCTATGGGACACCGCAGCAAGAAGGCCACGGCTTCCTGCGGGATTTAGCCTCGCAAGTCACCAAAATCGCTCTCCAAAGCGCGATGGGTGCGCAGACAGCACGGCAGGTGAGCGCTTTCCGTGCTTTCCGTACTGGTGTTCGGCAAGCCTTCGCCACTTATCACGCGCCGTTTGTCTCGATTGATGTGCTGCTAACATGGGGAACCACCCGCTTTACATCGGTCAGTGTACGCGAAGATGAACGCACCCTCGGCGTATCGAATTACACCTTTCGTAAACTGGTGACTCATGCTTTGAACATGATGACGGGCTTTAGCATCTTGCCGCTGCAAATCGCCAGTTGGATCGGTATTGGTCTGGCTTTGTTCAGTGTTGTAGTGCTAATCTATGTTCTTGGACAGTACATCATTCAAGGTACACCGGTTCCCGGTTTCCCGTTTTTAGCGTCGATTATTGGCCTGTTTTCCGGCGCACAATTACTGGCGCTGGGGATTATGGGCGAGTATTTAGGACGGATGCACCTCAGGTTGCAAGACCGTCCGACCTATGTTGTGCGTGAGGAACTGGGCAACAGCAGCGATTCGCATATCGAGAAGTCAGGATAAAACCACATGAGTGCTTACAAAATTCCATTCAACCGTGCCACGCTGATGGGCAACGAAATGGCGTATATTACCGAGGCCGTTGCCAACGGGCATATCTCAGGTGACGGTGGATTTACCAAACGCTGCCACACGATTTTGGAAACGGCGCTCAATGTGCCCAAAGTGCTGCTGACCACCAACTGCACCCATGCTCTCGAAATGGCCGCACTCCTCTTAGATCTTGAAAATGGTGACGAAGTGATCTTTCCCGCCTTCACATTTGTGACGACGGTCAACGCTTTTGTGCTGCGTGGGATCAAACCGGTGTTTGCTGATGTGCGCCCTGATACGCTCAACATTGACGAGAATAAACTCGAAAGTCTGATTACCGAACGCACCAGAGCGATTGTGGTGGTGCATTACGCGGGTGTTGGCTGCGAGATGACCAGCATCATGGGCATCGCCGCGCGCCATAATCTGGAAGTCATCGAGGATAACGCGCACGGTTTATTTGGTCGCTATAAAGGCAAATATCTTGGTACATTTGGCAGCCTCGCCACCCAGAGCTTCCATGAGACCAAGAATTTCACCTGTGGCGAGGGTGGGGCGCTGATTATCAACGACCCGAAATATATCGAACGCGCCGAGATCATCCGCGAAAAAGGCACTAACCGCAGCCGCTTCTTTCGCGGGCAAGTCGATAAATACACATGGGTGGATGTCGGCTCCAGCTATTTGCCATCAGATATATTGGCGGGTTTCCTCTGCGCCCAGCTTGAAGCGCGTAATCTAATTCAAGAGCAGCGGCAGGATGTGTGGACATATTACAGGACTAATTTGGCCGATTGGGCAGCCGAACACGGCGTACAACTGCCGGTTATTCCCGATGATTGCGAGCAGTCCTTCCACATGTTTTATCTGCTGATGCCCTCGCTGGATGAGCGTCAAGCCATGATTGAATATCTCAAGTCGCACGGCATCTACAGCGTGTTTCATTATCTGCCGCTGCACCTCTCCGATATGGGACGCAAATTCGGCGGTAAAGAAGGTGATTGCCCTGTGACCGAAGACATCAGCGACCGGCTTTTACGCTTGCCCTTCTATAACAGCCTGACCGAATCAGACATGGCATCGGTGGTCGCCAAGATCAAAGACTTCCACTTCGAACCTATGTCGGTTTAACGTTTGGTTTTCTCTGATTTACTCTGTGTCTCTGTGGTTAATTCCTTTGGCTTTCGGTTGGCAAGTATCTGCTCCAAGCTGATGCCATGCCGCCGCGCAATTTCCCGCGCATAACTTTGCCCCAGCGGAAGCCCACGTATGATCTGATAGGTGGGCGTTCCTTCACCGTCATCGCCAACAGTGATCCCCGCCACTAAACTAAACAGCTTACTATCTCCGCTAACGGTGCTTTCAACAGTATCAATTTTTTCTGCCAGTTCAATGAGATGCGTGGCAAAGATCGCCCGTACTCCAATCGCTCGCAATCCACACAACACATCCTGCGCCAGATAGATCGCCTCGCCGGATGAAGTACTGGAAAAGGTTTCATTGAGCAGCACCAAACTTTGATCAGTTGCGGTTTGGAAAACATCCCTCAAACGCGCAGCTTCTTCAGCCAGTCGTCCTTCCTGTCGGGTTTCGAGGGCGGGGAAGTGCGTATATATCGTATCAACCGGACTTAATCGTGCCTCTTTAGCAGGAAGGTGCAAACCCGCTTGGAACATCACCTGCGCCAAGCCTACGCTGCGTAGATAAGTCGTCTTGCCGCCGCTGTTAGGGCCAGTCAGAATAGCGATGCGCCCACTGTCATTAAAGGCAACGTCACTTTGTACAACGCGCTCTGGCTGTGTCAGTACCAGCGCCATATTCCCTAAGCCGCTGATTTGGATGATGCGTTGGCTTGGCTCAGCCACTTCTGGCACACAGAAGCCCACACCTTTCGCCTTGGATTTCAGGATCATCTGTGCTGCCGCCGCGAAAAACGCCAGTTCATATTCGAGATAAGCCAGCGCCGCACCACCGGTTCGCGCATATTGATTGAGCGCTCTGGCAATCGGTTGTGCGATTTGCGTGAGCAGACGGTCTAAATCTTGAAAGAGCGGCGAGAGCGAACGTTGATTCAAATCTTCTGGCACGCGGTGCAGATGCGAGATTCCGACCTCGTCCTCTTCACCTTGCCCGATGCCCATGACGCGCAGTACCCATGACGCGCCCGCCCCGACTTTGAAGTCGTTGATGCTCAGTAGCACTGCCGACTCAGGGCGCAGTTCCACATCTAAATTGATGCCGACTGTTAAGCTGGTGATGCGATCCAACGGTTCGCGTAATTCTGGTAAATCCGCTTGCAAGGCTTTGAAGTTCGGATCGGCCACCAAATCCGCGAGATTTTGCTGTACTTCTCGCAGCGCATCCGATTGCAATTGGGCGGCGGTCAACGTGGCATGTAAATCTTCCACGACATTTACAAACGAGTCGAGTTCAGCTAAATGGTCAGCCGTTTCCAACAGCAGATTGCGCTGGCGTTTGCCTAATAATGGACTGCCAGCTTGTAAGCTTGCCAACCGTTTGAGCAAACCAATCGCGGTATCGACCAGTGCCGGATTGGCGAGGAAGTCAGCCAGCACAGCCTGTCGCCAGCGAATAACCGCCACATCGGTCGTCAATACCGTCAGAATTTGCCGTACATAAGGCGTATAACGGGCATTCAACGCCAATACTTTAACCAGGTCACTCAGCCCAAGGTCGCCTTCCCACGCCGCACCACCCGTCATTTGGTGCGCGTTACCATCCGGCCACATCAAACTGGTCAGCGGAATATCAAGTTGGGCGCGTTGGCGGCTGACCAGAGGAAACTTCCGTTTATTTTTAGCGGGCATTCCATTCACCAATGTTAATAACCTGTCTATTGACCTTAACCCGCCTGCGGTACTCTGGCAAACAATCCAGTATGATCCAAGCTATTTTTCAGGTACCCCATAAGTAGTGGATGAGTAGAAATGCACCTGTAAGAGAGTCCATAATAGGTCGTGTGGGGGATGTCCTATCCATTCGCTTATGGTCAGATTAGAGACACCTGAGGAACGCAAACTTTTGTGCGAAAAACGAGGATTAGTTATGGAATATATGACGAAGTTTCAACACATGCCACGCGAAATACAACAGTGTATTGAAAATTGCTCGGAGTGTCATCAACTCTGTCTGGCAACGGTCTATCACTGCATGGAATTGGGTGGCAAATATGCAATGCCTGCTCAAATAACCTTGCTCCTAGATTGTGCCGAAAGCTGCCAAACCAATGCCAATTTCTTGCTACGGAATTCCGAACTGCAAGGCTTAACGGCTGCGCTGTGTGCCGATTCTTGTACACGCTGCGCCCAAGCCTGTGAACGTTTAGCCAATGGTGATCGCCAATTATTGGACTGTGCCAAAATTTGTCGCTTCACCTCGACCACCTGCGACCGTATGGTGCGTTTGGCTTCGACCATCCCGCTTGAAAGCCTCCCTGTATTTCAGGCCAGCTAAAAATCGGTTTATAAAATCTACCGCATGTATTCCTCCTCTACATGCGGTAAGACCTTCTCCAAACATGCTGATATGGTGCTATCCCACGGCATCTAAGCGCGTTTCAATCCCCACACGCATCAAAATTTTCTTATCCAGTGTGGGAGCGCTCCCACACTTAAAATAACGCTTTTTGAAGGAGGATCTGATAATGAAATTTAGTGTGGCCTCATATAGTTTCCATCGGGAACTCGAATCAGGTCGGCAGGATATGTTCAAGTACATCACCGACTGCAAAGAATTAGGCTGTTCGCAGCTTGATCCGTGGAACAGCCATCTGGCCCCGCTGGTTCTTGAAGATGAGCAAATCCGTGCCAGCGCTAACCCCACTCAAGCAACTTTTTCCGCAGCGGGACTGGAATATGTCGCCCGTGTCAAAGCTGCTGCCGATGCGGTTGGTTTGCCTTTTGGTTGTGTCGCTGCTGATGGCTCCCATGTTTGGGAACCGACTGAAGAAGCACGCGCGGCGAACCGTGCCTGTGGCTATCGCTGGTTGGATGTTGCCCGCCGTTTAGGTGCCGAGTCGATGCGTACCGATACCGGTGGCAAACCCGAACTGCCTGATGATATGTTCAAAATTATCGTGGATGGCCTTCAAGATTTTGTCAATCACGGTCGGGATGCCGGTGTGCGTGTCAGTATCGAAAATCATTGGGGCGCGTCGAACATTCCCAAGAATGTCGTCCGCGTTTTGGATGCGGTTGATGGCCTGACGCTGCTGTTTGACTCGCGCAACTGGGCCAAAGGCACGCGCGAAGAGGGCTGGCAGTTGGGAGTACCCCGTGCCAAGGATGTGCACATCGACATCTTCAGAACGCAGGAAAACCCTGAAACGCTTGAACAAGACCTGACCCGTTTGATAAAAATGTTAGTCGAAGCAGGTTACAATGGCTGCTGGGGCATTGAAGCACTCCCACCTGATGATGAATACAATGGTATTCGCCAATCAATGGCCTTCATTGAAAAAACCGTCGCTGCTCTCTCATGATTTCTCTGTGTCTCTGTGGTAAATAATATCTTTATCTGGAGTTAAAAATGGTTGAACCAGTTCGTATCGGGGTAATCGGAGTCGGGCAAATCGGCAAGATGCACCTCGAACGTTATAGCAAGATTTCCGGCGCGAATATCGTGGCGATTTCGGATATTAACGAGGCCGAAGCCCGCCGCGTGGCCGCCCTCTACAACATCCCCGATGTCTATACCGATTACAAAGATTTACTCAAACGCGACGACATTGAGGCAGTTGATGTCTGTCTGCATAACAACATGCACATGCCCATGACGGTCGCCGCGCTGCAAGCCGGTAAACATGTGTACTGCGAAAAACCGATGGCTGGCGCTTATATCGATGCCGAAAAAATGTTGACGACCGCCCGCGAGTTGGATCGCAAACTCGCCATCCAATTTTTCTCACTTTATTCGGATGAAACCAAAGCCGCTAAATCCTTGATTGATGCCGGTCAATTGGGCAAGCTGTATCATGCCCGTTCGGTCGGGCATCGTCGGCGTGGTCGTCCTTTTGTGGATGGCTACGGTACACCGCTCTTCGTCCAGAAGACTCACGCCAGCGGTGGCGCGTTGTATGACATGGGTGTCTACCACATCGCCCAAATCCTGTACTTGCTGGGCAATCCCGCACCCCTAACCATCTCCGGCCAAACGCACCAAGAAATCCCGATGGATGAGAAGCGCGCCAAACTCAGCAACTACGATGTTGAAGAACTCGGCTTGGGTTTCATTCGTCTGGCCGGTGGCATCAGCTTTGACATTATCGAAGCGTGGGCCATCAACCTTGATAAACTGGGCGGCTCGGTCGTGGTTGGCTCAGAAGGCGGCGTGCGCCTCGATCCGTTCGGCTACTTCCGCAGCGCCGGTGATTTGGATTTGGATAGCAGCGTCGATCTCGAAGGCTTCAACTGGCGCATTCATAATGTGGGCGAAAACGCCGATGCTTACGACAGTTCGCAGCATCATTGGGTCGCGGCCTTGCAAGGTCGCGTTGAACTCTTGCCCTCGGCGGAAATCGCCCTCAACACCATGCTCATCTCGGAAGGTATCTACCTCTCCAGCGC
>JACDGI010000350.1 GCA_013821665.1 Anaerolineae bacterium | reverse complement strand
CATACGATTGAGGTGCTTCGGGTACTTGCGATTTGAGGATTCGTAAAGCAGTAGCTGGTGCGCCAAAGACGGTGATGCCATGCTTTTGAATGAGTTCGAACATCCGATTTGGTGTGGGGTAGGTGGGCGAGCCTTCATAGAGTAGTAAGGTTGCGCCTATAGAATAACCTCTCAGCATGGGCGCTTGTCCCATCATCCAGCCGAAATCAGTGATCTGGTGAATAATATCACCCTGATGTAAATCGTAATTGAAGATGCCAAATTCGGCTGATTTAACAGCGACTCCACCATGTACTTGGACAATGCCTTTAGGTCTGCCACTCGTGCCGGAGGAATAACTAATCATGCAAATATCTTCAGACTGCATGTGAGCCGTTTCAAATTCGGATGATCGGAGCTCGACCAGCGTATTCCACGCAAAATCCCGATTGGCTTGCATGGCGTGGCTCGTTTGCCGTTCGCTGACCAGCACATGAGATACGGTCGCTACGTTTTCCAACGCATGGTCGAGAATGGTTTTCATGGCTTGCCATTTGCCACCCCGATAAAAACCATCAGCAGTAATAACTGCTTTCGCGCCTACATCATTCAACCGGAGAGCTATAGCCTCATAACCAAAGCCAGAGAACAATGGCACGACGACTGCGCCAATTTTATAGATGCCAAATACCGCCATGACTGTTTCAGGTATAAGTGGCATGTAAATGGCGATGCGATCTCCACGTTGAATACCTAAGCTGGCTAGAGCGTTAGCGACTTTATTTGCCTGTTGAAAAAGTTGGTGATAGCTATAGGTTTTTGAGTCGCCCGCTTCACTTTCCCAAACCAGGGCGATATTGGCGGCGGTGGCTGGATTCAAAGCCCATTTGTCGAGGGCGTTGTGGGCAATATTAATCTCGCCACCGACAAACCATTTGGAGAAGGGCAAGCCACGCGTGAGATCGACGATGTGCTGGTAGGATTTGTAAAACTCGATGCCCGCGAATTTGATGAAGGCATCCCAAAACCAATCGATGTCCTCCGACCGCTTGAGAAAATCTTCATAGGTCGCGATCTCATACTGGCGCATGAAACGACTGACATTACTGTTTTCGGTATATTCTGCTGATGGCTGCCAGACAATAGGCGACTTATTCATGCGTTTCATCCGTGAAGGATTGGGCAAAAAACTCGACCAAACGTGTATAAAGTATCTTTAGATTTTCAGGACGATCAATGCCATGACCTTCATTATCAAAGGCCAGCAGTTGATATTCAATGGAAGCAGAGTCCAGCGCTTGCTTGACTGCACGAACGTTTTCGGGCGTGACGTTGGGGTCTTGCAAACCCTGGACGATTAGTAAGCTGCCTTTGATGTCTTTGACTAAATTAATCGGCGAACGATCATGGTAACGGGCAGGGACTTGGGTAGGAGTGCCGCCCATCATTTCCTCGCTGTAAGGACGTAGATCGGGGCGAGTTGTTTCATAATCTACGACCAAATCTGTCATGCCACAAATGGGTGCGGCAGCACTGATAATGTCAAATGGAAAGTGCGTTATGGCGTGCCAGGCAGAGTATCCACCATAAGAAGTGCCTGTGATTCCAACTTTACCGGGTTGAGCGATGCCCTTTGCAATCAGCGCTTCAATGCCGGTGCGAATGTCGTCCTGTTCGCGACCACCCCAACCGTCAACTTTGATGGCTTCGGTAAATGAGCGATTAAAGCCGGTGCTGCCGCGATAATTCGGATCAAGAACGTTGAAGCCCTGCGAAATAAAGAACTGAATTTGATCGTCTAGCAGGTCTTCGCTGTGGGCGGTTGGCCCACCGTGTACATAAATAATCGTGCCTCGTGGCTCAAGCTTCGTCCGATAGAGCCAGCCTTGAATATCGAGACCATCGACTGATTGCCAGCGAAAATCCTCGGCAGGTATTAAATCGTCTATGCCGAGGCTAATACGTTCATTGACAAGTGTGATACTCTTGAACGCTTTCGGATCGACATTATCTGGCGAGAAACGTACCAAATCCGTGACCTGATGCGCACCATAATATTTGCCAATCCAAGACCCATCGGCTGTAGGAGCGATGGGTTGAAGGTTGCCGTGCGTTAGGTTAATAACTGTTTCTGCGCCAGTTTCAATGTTCATGATGAAGCTCATGAGGCGCGCTTCCTTGACCTCATTAATCACCACATCGCTCGTGCCAAAAGGTGCGTAAACGCTATCGATGTTTCGGTTTGGATCATCGATTAACCATTGGACAGTATCCGATGCAAGTTCGTAAATGCCAAGACGGAAATGGGTTGCGGTCTCTGCCCGTAGCAAAATACGTTTGCCATCAGGGAACCATGAGCCATAGACTTTTTTATCGTCGCCGACATTTACAATTTCCCCATCGTGCTTGCCTTCAATATCAACAAACCACAGTTGATAACCGGCGGGGTTAAGGTCTTTGCGATTATAGAGAATGTGCGTGCCTGTACTATTCAAGCGCGGAAAATAATAAGCGCCTTTTTGCGGTTTGGCTAAGGCTTTTCGTTCGCCTGTTTCCAAGTCGTGCCTGTAAACCCAAGTAGCTTCAATTTCCATTCCCGTTGACATATCCATATTTGCAGCATAAAGGAGCCATTTACCGTTGGGGTGCAACTGTCCACCGCGAATGTAGTAATTAGGATTAGGTTCGGTCAGAGGCTCGAAATGATTGGGATTATCAAGTTTAATTTTGAAAAGTTGTAGGCGCTCGTTGCCATCTTGGTCTTGGGCGACGATGAAGCCATCACTGCTAGGAAGCCACGAGATCAAATAAGTATGTCTAGACGTGTTCGTCAATTGAATAGGTGGCGTGGAAGCGTCGGTGGGGGCAACATAAATGTCAATGGCTTGGCCGACTCCCATCCACATCCACGCTGCGTATTTGCCATTTCGGGAAACGGACTGGCTGTATAACTTTGGTAGGGCTAATAATGCATCCAAATAATCAGATGAGCTTAATTTTTGGGTTGTCACTCTTTTTTATCCAGCATGATTTCGTCCGCTCGTATACAAGCAGTCTGATGAATGCTTGCTTCTGGTAATAATTGTGGATCAATTTTACGACACTGGTCAATAGCGACAGGGCAGCGTGGATGAAAACGACAGCCAACGGGAATGTTGCTGGGATTCGGAATTTCGCCTTGTAGAATGACACGCTCACGTCGATTACGTGGATTGGGTACGGGAATAACCGAAATTAAGGCGCGTGTGTAAGGGTGTTTTGGACGTTGCAATATCTCAGCCGTTGGGCCAATTTCTACGATTCGCCCCAAATACATGACTGCGATTCGATCCGTAAAAAAACCTGCCGTGGCGAGGTCGTGTGTTATGTACAGGATGCTAATGCCGTGATTGTCTCGCAATTGGCGGAGAAGGTTCAAGATTTCAGCGCGAATAGATACATCGAGCATGGAAACGGGTTCATCTGCAGCCAATAATTGAGGTTGAAGGATAAGCGCTGCGGCGATGACCACACGCTGTCGTTGCCCACCTGACAATTCGTCGGGATAGCGATCAAGATAAGTTTCGGGTGGTTTGAGTCCAGCTTGTTCAAGGGCGGTGATGACTCGCTGTTTCTTTTCGGCTTTGTCGCGGCAGATACTATGAACCTCCAAAGGTTCAACGACGATTTTGAAAATGGTTTGGCGAGGGTTGAGGGCTTCGTAGGGGTCTTGAAAAATCATCTGCACTTGGCGGCGTAGGGCGAGACGGTTTTTCCCTTTGAGTTGTTCGATCACATTTTGACCATTGAAGAGAATCTGGCCTTTGGTAGGTGTTGTCAGTCCCATAATACTCAAGGCTGTGGTGGATTTACCGGAGCCGGACTCACCGACCAGACCGAGAATTTCACCATTTTTTATCGAGAAACTTACGCCATCTAAGGCACGGACGATTTGCTTCGGCTGCGAGAGTAATGAGCCAATCAAGCCACGTCCGAGGGGATAGTATTTTTGTAATCCGGTTACTTCTAAGATGGGTTTGGTGTTTTCGATAGAGGTATTATTCGGCATGATGGCAAGCCACAATATGACCGGGATTATGGTCGCGGGCAGTAGGCGAGACGGACTTACAGATTTCGGTGCGTAAATGACAGCGTGGTTCAAAGCGGCAGCCCAATGGAATTTCATCAAGGGCAGGCGGATGGCCGGGGATCGACGCTAAAGCCGCAGTCGGATTATTAACATCGGGAAAGGCTTCTAATAAACGTTGGGTATAAGGATGGCACGGATTATTGAAGATTTCATCCACCGTGCCATATTCAGCCACTTTTCCCCCATACATGACCAAAACGTCATCGCAAACTTCGGCAACGACGCCTAAATCATGGGTAACGAGTAAGACGGCAAGACCTAAATCACGCTGGAGGGATTGCAGCAGACTAAGGATTTGAGCCTGAATCATGACATCTAAGGCAGTCGTGGGTTCGTCGGCAATCAAGATGTCGGGTTTGCAAGCGAGTGCCATCGCAATCATGGCACGCTGGCGCATTCCGCCACTGAATTGATGCGGATACTGGCGGGCGCGATCTTCAGGTATACCGACAATTTCGATGAGATCACCGACTTGGGACAAGGCTTGTTTGCGGCTGACGCGGGTATGGGGCTGGCGCATGATGGACTCTGCGATTTGGTCGCTGATGCGCTGCACCGGATTGAGGGCATTCATCGCGCCTTGAAAGACAATCGCCATGCGGTTCCAGCGATATTCGCGCATCTGCACTTCTGAAAGGGAGAGCAAATCCGTTCCAGCGTAGATGATTTTGCCTGAAACGATCCGACCTTCGGCGGGTAGAAGGCGCAGTAATGAGAGCATTGTGGTCGTTTTTCCACAACCTGATTCACCAACCAATGCTAGGGAACGCCCTTTATTAATCTGAAAGTTGATGTCCTCAACGGCATGTAGCGCTATTCCGTTGGCTAAATAGTCAATCGAGAGATTGCGCACATCAAGAATGGGAGTCATGTGTTGTTCCGTGACATATCTTGTGGGCGTTCTACGGGTGGGGGCAGGGGGATGATTAGGGACACCATGCGTCGGGCATCAAAGAGATGATGTGATCTGATGCGTGGATTGACGATTTCCTCAAGGCCATTGCCGATTAGAATCAGGGCGAGTGTGACCCACAAGATGGCAAAACCGGGAGGCAGTAAGAACCACCATGCTTGACGACTGACCGCGCCACGATCCATTGCAAAATTTAACATACTTCCCCAACTGACAAGGTTAGGATCGCCAAGGCCGAGAAAACTGAGTGATGACTCTGCCAAGATGGAGGCCGAAATATCCAAGACGGCTTGCGCCACAATCAAGGGTAAGACCTGCGGCAGGATGTGGCGGAGAATGATACGCGCATTACTTGCGCCAATGGATTTGGTACGCAAGATAAATTGGCGCTCTTTGATTGAGAGGGTTTGTGATCTGACGAGGCGGGCAGTATACGTCCATCCAAGTAAACCGATGACGAGAATAATATTAAAGAGTCCGCGTCCCCACACAGCTATGATGACGAGCATCAGTGGTAAGTCAGGGACGACCATCAAGAAATCAACCAAGCGCATGAGTAGGTTGCCAATTGTTCCGCCAAAGTAGCCGGAAATCAGCCCGACTGATGTGCCGATACCCATCGAAACTAAGGAAGCTGCAAAACCCACAATCAAGGATACCCGCGCACCATAAATCAATTGACTCCAAATATCTTTGCCAGCATCGTCGCGACCCAATAAATGTTGAGCATCCGGTGGTGCGAAAAGATCGGTGGGTTGGACACGCAGCCGTTGGTAAGGATCGTAAGGGGCAATCAAAGGTGCAAAGACGGCGGCTACCAACACAATCATCAGCATGATGGTGCCAATGAGTGCTTGAGGCTTGCGAATAAATTCTTGAACAGAGGTCACTTATAAACCTCGCTTAACTCTCTTTTATACGAGGGTCGAGCATTGAATAGAGCAGGTCAGTGATTAAGTTTGCCAGGATGACGCTGACTGCTAACAAGAGAAATGCCCCCTGCAATACAGGGTAATCTTGCTTGGCAACCGAATCGAAAATAAGGCGACCTATACCCGGCCACGAAAATACGGTTTCAACTTGTATCGCCCCGCCCACAACATATCCCAGATTGAGGGCGACAATCGTGACCATTGGCAGCATCGCATTTTTGAGCGCGTGATCTCGTAAAATCTGAACGGTTGAAAGCCCTTTAGCCTTGGCGGTTAGAATATAGTCTTCGGCCAAAACCTCTATGACGCTGCTGCGCATGATGAGCATGTAGGCGCTGGCGCTGCCAACAGCAAGGGTAAGCGTGGGTAATATCAGATGGCGACCCACATCGAGCCAGTAACTCAGCGAACCTTCCTGAGACGCTCCCGGTTCGACCATGCCACTGGTGGGCAGTGTGCCACGTGCCAGTACCAGCAAAAGGATGCCGAGAAAAAAAGTTGGAAGCGCCCATGTGGTAAGCCCTACCAGCAGAGCGGTTGAATCGATCCAGGTGCCACGCCGCCACGCTGCAATCGTCCCGACGAACATGCCGCCAATAATGGCAACAAACTCCCCTGTGAAAAGGAGCAAAACGGTACGCCAAATCCGCTCCGATAATATCTGGTTGACACTCGCGCGCTGGGCAAAGGAGATGCCGAGATTCCCTTGAAGCAGATTACGAATGTATGCACCGAATTGGCTGTCGAATATGCCTCCAACATCACCCGATTGGAGACGTTCGCTATTAATCCACACCGGTTTGTCTAAGCCGAATTGGACGCGTATGGTTTCTTGCGCCTGTTTGGTCAAACGAGGATTACGAAAGAGTAGCTTTACGGGATCACCGGGCAGGATACGAAACAGAAAGAAATTAAATACGATTACGATTGCTAGCGTAATGAGCGCGAATAGGATTTTACGAAACAGGTAATCAAATTGAATCACAATTGATGGCCTGATTTATTTGGTTCACGTTTATCAAGCTGACTTTTGGACTGAAAAGCCAGTATAAAGCGCCCACTTCAAGGTAGCGACTGCATTGAGCGGATCAAAGGTGAAACGATCTTTGCGGTAGGCACTGATCGAATCGGTATAAGCCAAAATGAGCCAAGGACGCTCTTTGGCGATGATGTCTTGCATCTTCCAAACGGTCGCTTTTCGTAGATCGGGATTGGGCTGGGTGGCTTGATCTTGAAACAGTTTGTCATATTCGGGGGAACAAAAACCGCTATCGTTCCAGCCACCGTCTTGCGTTTCGGCACAGGTGAATACGCTGGTTAAGAAATGGGGATCCGCATCGGTGTCCCATTCCCAATGTACCAAGTCGTAGTCAAAATCTTTTTGACGAGCCACCAACGAGTCGGTCGATTCGACGGTCGGTGGGGCTGAGATGCCAATATCGGATAGTCCATCGGAGATGATTTGAATGATACGGAAGTTAGCAGATGCGGTATCGTCGCTCATCAGACGATAGACCAAGGGTGTTCCATCTTTGTATTCGCGGATACCGTCGCCATCACTATCTTTGTAACCTGCGTCATCAAGCAGCTTATTGGCTTGAGCAGTATCAAAGGGAATATCGCCAATATCCGTATTATGGAACGCGCCCATACCGAGCGGAATGAAGGCGTTACCGGGTTTTCCATAGCCGAGATAAGCCACATTGACGATTTGTTGGCGGTCAATGGCAAAGTCTATTGCCTGACGGATGATTGGATCACGCAAACTCGCGGGTTCCGTGCCATCGGGGGCTTCGTTGACCGTCAACTCGCTCCATTTGTTGGCAAGACCTGAATCAATCTTCACGTTAGAATCGGTTTGAAGCGCCGACATCCCTGTGAATGGGACACCGTAAATGTAATCGACTTCCCCGGCCTGAAGCGCTTGGACAAGAGCATCCTCGTTGGCGTACTGACGGTAAATAATTTCGTCAACGGGTGCTTTTCCACGCCAGTAGTTGGGTGCCGCATCCAAAATCATATACTCGCCATCTTTGAAGTCCGTCATGACATATGGGCCGCTGCCGATGGAAACGGATGGATCATCGTAAGTAGCGACTTCATCCGTGGTGAGCTTTTCCCAAACATGAGGTGGGAGAATATAGGCATACAGTAACTTGGCACTAATCATGTCTGGAACAGGTTGGGCGACTGTTATTTGTAAAGTGGTCGCGTCGGGCGCTTCTACTTTTGTGATGTCATTGAGGTAAGAGACAATGGCCGGAGCGCTGACCTTGATATACCAGTTGAGTGACCATGCGGCTTCGACTGCGGTGCAGGGCGTGCCATCGCTAAATG
>JACDGI010000349.1 GCA_013821665.1 Anaerolineae bacterium | reverse complement strand
CATCTGGTTCATGTCGTCGGTTGCGCGGGCCATAATATCACCCACACGCTGCCGGTCATGGAACGTTTGGCTTTTGCCGAGTAAGCTGATGTACAACTCTTCGCGCGAGTCGCGTGTCATGCGCTGTGCAATCGTTTCAATCAGCAAACTGCCAATCAGATCGGAAATGCTGGTGAGCAGCAGTACGAACAGAACCACCAGCGAGATTTTGAGGAGGCCATCTGCTGCTGTTGGGGCGATGATCTCACCAGCCGCATCACCGATCAAAATACGGGAGTAGGCGTTTGCAATCCATGAGGTGAAATACAAACCGACGGTTAAAAAGAAGAACAACTTGTACCGCAGGACGTGTGAAAATATCCAGCGGATGGGGTTGGAACGGTTATATGGGTACGTGTCGGAAACTGTAAATTCGCTTCGTTGTGCGACCACTTGCCCCCTCTTTCTGTAACTGAGCGATTCGATCTATTATATAGCACTTCTGTTCTGAAGACCACACCCAACTTCCATCGACTTGGTGAAGTGGGCGAACTATTATAAACACTCGTGATATTTTGTGAACCCTCAAAATAACGATTCGGATTATTCTTATTGAGATCAGCCGCTTCAGTTTCTAATAATCTTGTAATCCTCTTTTTAGTGGAGACCTACCCTAAATGAGGATTAGAATCATAATTACGGTAGAGGGATTTTTGTACTGTACGAAGGGCGGTACAAGTTCTGGACGATATGGCATACAATTGATATATAAGATTTTCACCCCTGCGTTATAATCCCCTTCATATGTATCCAATTGATCACATAAATGAGGCCCTATGGACACGCCATCATCTGAAAACGCTGCGCCTAAAGACGACAAGTCCGAAGCACCAAAGACACCACCGCCAGTCGAGATTGCGCCGATTGTGAATCAGCATCAAATGAAAATTGGTCGCCGCACCTTAAAGTACACCACTGTCGCTGGACGGATGCCCCTCAAAAATGACGCAGATGAAATCGAAGCACAACTTTACTTCACGGCTTACACCTTGGGTCATGGTGAGGCAGACCGCAAACGTCCGCTGACCATCGTCTTTAATGGTGGGCCGGGATCGGCTTCGGTCTGGTTGCACCTCGGCGCACTTGGCCCCAAACGCGTCAAAATGCAGGATGAAGGATGGATGCCCATGCCACCTTATCAATTGGTCGATAATGAACAGACGTGGCTGGAACAAACCGATCTGGTGTTTGTTGATCCGGTGGGTACGGGTTATAGCCGTGCTTCGAAGCCCGAACTCAACAAAAAATATTGGAATGTCAAAGGCGATTTGGAATCGGTTGGAGAATTTATTCGTCTGTACCTAACACGCTACAACCGTTGGACATCACCGCTGTTTTTGGCGGGTGAAAGTTATGGTACAACCCGTGCGGCTGGCCTCGCCGGACACCTCATCGACAAGGGCATCGCCTTCAATGGCATTATTCTCATTTCGACGATTTTGAACTTTCAGACGGATGGATTTGACCGCGGTAATGATCTGCCTTACGCCCTTTTCCTGCCGACTTATACGGCTTCCGCGTGGTATCACAAGATGCTGCCCGCTGCTTTACAACGCCAACCCTTACGGGAGGTGTTGGGCGAAGCCGAACTGTTTGCCGAGACCGAGTACACAACCGCCTTGATGAAAGGGGATCGGCTGAGTGGTGAGGAAAAGCAGTTGGTCATTGATCGCTTGGCACATCTGACTGGCTTAACACCGATCTTCATCGACCAGAGCAACTTGCGGATTAATATCCACCGCTTTTGCAAAGAACTCCTGCGCGATCAACGCCGCACGGTCGGTCGTCTTGACAGCCGTTTCACCGGCTTGGATGCACTGGCTGTGACCGAAGTTCCAGAATTCGATCCGTCGTTTTCGGCCATCACACCGCCTTATACTGCCATGATGACCGACTATGCCCACAATGAACTCGGCTTCGAAACAGACCTCACCTACGAAACACTGAGTTTCAAAGTGAATGAAGGTTGGGAATGGGATCGCGGTAAATATGCCGATACCAGCGAAGCGCTGCGCAGCGCACTCGCGAAAAACCCCTTTATGAAAGTCTTTGTCGCGATGGGCTATTACGATTTAGCGACACCGCATTTCGCCGCCCAATACACCCTTTCACACATGGATATTGACCCCTCGCTGCGGGGTAACATCCACATTGCCGACTATGAAGCCGGACACATGCTTTATCTGGATTTGGTCTCGCTTGCCAAACTCCAAACGGATGTGCAAGCCTTCATCAAAATGGCGCTGACCGAGCAAGTCGTGAAGTAATCGAGTATCATATGGTTGCCTGATATTCTCCCTCGCTCATCCTTGGGCGAGGGCTTGCCATTGAAAGCTCTATTTCCATTCATAAACGCTCTATACCTCAACCTCGTGATACTCTGAAAAGATAAAGAACTTTCAGACACAGGTTAACCGATTGAGCGAACCCAAATATAAACTCGGTGATGACGGCGAACTCGAAGAAGTCATTGATGATCTTGGCGAGAAACCCAAGCGCAAACGCAAACCAAAATACTATCCACGCACCTTACAAATCCCGCTTAGTCTTATGCTAGCACTTATCGTTGGTATTGCCTTGTTTGGTGTGGTTGCTTATTTTCTCTCTCATCCTGCACAGCCTAAATTGGATGACCGTGGTTTGTTGGCGGCTCAATTCCAGCCAACCGAGACACCGGGTGGTATTATGGACACCATTCCACCCTGTGCCATGTTCGCCGCTGATCAAAAACCACGCATTGTATATACTATGATTAGCCTTAGTAGCGATAAGGAACTGATGCGGGTTAATCTTGACGGAACCAATAACTGCATTTTGACGAAGAACAATATTGAAGATAGCGATCCTTCGTGGTCACCTGATGGCACACGGATTGTTTATAACTCTATGTTTTCTTCTGCGGGCTACAGTTTTGAAGATCAACTTTATATCATGAACGCCAATGGGGAAAATATTGTCAAGCTGACATCCGAGGATTTTTCACTTATTGGTTCAGCCGATTGGTCGCCTGACGGCCAAAAAATTGTTTTTGAAGCAGGTATCCGAGGCAAACCTTACTTTCAAGTTTTTGTGATTAACGCGGATGGAACCAACCTAATTAATCTGAGCAATGCGGCGCGAGCTGATACAAGCCCAAAATGGTCGCCCGATGGTCGGTCAATTGTCTTTATCTCAGGCCCCATATATGACAATAAGGCTCCCCCCGGAACCGATCAGTCGAAGAATGATGAGATCTTCGTTATGGACACGGGTGGCACTAATCTGCGGCAACTGACCGATAATGACAAGCGAGAAAATGATCCGAGTTGGTCGCCGGACGGTGAATGGATTGCGTTTAATCGAGACAACAATATTTTTATGATGGATAAGAACGGTAAACAGTATCGCCATGTCACTGATACGAGCAACGGAGCATTCGAACCATTTTGGCTGCCAGATGGCAACGAAATTGGTTTTACCGGCTTCCTTGATGCGCTTCAATTTGCGAATGTCAATACCGGGCGAATCCGCTTTATTCCGCTGCCCGTTCAACCAACCGCTGCTGATATTTGGTGGCCGCCAGTCGAACCGCCTCATCCGGACGTTTAAATAATCTTCGGCTCTGGCACGACCAACCCATCCACGAACTTCGCCACGATGCGGATGCCGATGGCATTGGCAACCGGAGTCATCCCATCCACCAAACTCCAACCCATCATATAGGTCAGGTTGCCGGGGATGCCGAAAAAGTTGCCGAACTCCCACGTGCCGAGGATAGCATGTTCGGCCAATTTCACCACAAAACTAAAAATGAAAAAGAACACGAACTGCTCCCACAACGGGCGGTTATATGAACCGGCATAGCAAAAGTTGAGGCACAATCCGATCCAGATAAAAGTGTGGAAGAAGTTGTTGAGCCACGGCAAGAAGCTCATCACCCCCGCGCGATACAGCAGGTAATTGGCGATGAACACCGAAATGGCATACACGAAATACAACCACACAAACGTCTTGCGGAAGGCTGGCTCGACCGTCGCATGACCATAACGCATCACCACGAACAGCGATCCGTATACTGCCACCAGCACCAGCACATAATTCGCAATCGTATTGCCCGCACCGAGTATGTCGTTCATTGCATACCTCCGTACCAAAGGTTATGTCTTGCTCTGTATTATTCCCTCCCTCGTTTACGGGGGAGGGCTAGGGTAGGGGTTCTTCTCTCTGCGCCTCTGCGGTAAAAATCTTCGCCTAATGGATCAACCCCGATGCATACCGCGCCATCGTCATGATCGTCAACTGCGGATTGACCGTCGTGGCTGACGGATGAACACTGCCATCGCACACATACAGATTGTCGTAGCCCCAAACCTTGAACTCAGGGCTAATCACGCCGCCGTTCACGCCGCCCGTACCGCGATTTTTGCTGATGCGGTTGCCACCTTGCGGATGGCCTGTGCCCAGCAAAATATCACGCTCATCCTTAACCAGCGAGCGCAAATCCGTCGCGAAGGCATCAAACTGTTCTGGCGAATACACACCGCGTCCACCTTCATAGGAGCGGTAATGGCGCGTTGAGGCATAGACAGCTTTTGCCCCGCCGCGAAACATAATTTGTCCCAGCAGCACCAGTGCATCCACCAGCTTGTTCATGTCGGCTTCAGTCGGTGTATAGACAATATCCGGTGTTCCCGGTAGGAACAGGGCAGGTGTCAGATAGGCGTTATCCACCGTCGGATTGGTGCCGATCAGCACGCCAACACCGGCCATCTTGGCGTAGTTTTGCATATTCTTATAATGGGTATCCAACCACCCCGGCATCGCCAACGCTTGGGCAATCGGTGGGTTATACCATGTCTCAAAAACGTAACCCGATTGGCCTTCTGGCTTGATGTAATGTCCGATTTGCAAACCCGCGAAACTCTTGAGGTCATCCTCCCACAAACCATGTAACGGACTGCCCATGTTGAAGCACAGATACTTGCCAATTGGCAGTTGTTTATTTCCGATACCGCTCTGCATCATTAGCCAGCTTGAGGCGATGGTTCCTGCGCTCAAAATGACTGTGTTGGGATGCTCAATCGTCAACTGTCGACCATCACGCAGTGTGCAGATAATCTCGGTTACTTTACTGCCCTGAGTCACCAGTTTGGTCACCTGTGCTTCGGACACAATGCGGAACTGGTCAGGGTGATCTTGCTGGGCTTTCGGCAGAACCTCATCCAGCATCGACAGCTTGCGCCCATATTTGCAGCCGATATTGCAGTAACCGCAGCCTAAGCAGTCGGTAATATTTGCCTGAACCACATCGTAAGTTAGGCCATCAGCGTTATTGGCGCGATAGTCGTCAACACCCGCACCGATTTTCTTATCACCGGGGTTGACCACATCCTCCCACGGACGCGTACCGCTCGAATCCTTGATCGATTTAATTTGCAGCCGTTCGCGCACTTCGGCCTGTGCTTGCCGGTAACGTGCTTCGTCAATACCCGCGTTCGTGCCGTTAGGATCATTCCAACGCTCAAGCACTTCTTGCGGCGTATCAAAACACACCGCGTTATTGACCACCGTCGAACCACCAACCGCGCTCCCTTGCAGCACTGTAAAGCGCAGCGATTGCGAGATTTGCAGCGCACCATCACTGTACAAACGGCTAATCATATCGACCTCGTCTTCGCTGAAGTTATCAGGATGAACGTAAGGCCCTTTCTCGATAATCAGCACATCGCGCCCTTGTGCCGCCATCTGCTCGGCTAATGTGGCTCCTGCCGCCCCCGAACCGATAATCACCACATCGGCTGTCAGTGTGTCGATGCCGTTTTGTCGCAGCACCTGTGGTGTCATGACGTTCAGTGGTGGATAACGCCGGATGGCCTTAGCCAGTTTGCCTTCCGGTCGCTGTGAAAAGCGTGTATAACCAATCGACTTTTGCACCGCTGGATTACTGTAATAACCAATAAACGTGAGCTGCATATTGAAGCGCATCATGCCTTCAATAATGTCGATAATGCGGTCGAGTTTGATGGTGTGCAGCAGCCCATAAATCCCGCGCTTCTCGACAATATCCTTTTTAAAATGTTTATTGATGAACCAGTGCCGCAGTTCGGGACTCAGGTAATTAATCGGCGGCATCAATGACATGAGTGGCATGGTCGCCAAACCGAGGATAGAGGCTTTTGCCAGCCACAGCCGCTTGGAGGGGAACGAGGCCAAATAATCGTCCGTCCGCAGTACAATCTGTTCCGGCTCGACCACTTCCTTTTCGCCATCAATTAGCGTTTCGGCTACCGCTTCTAGTGCGCGGAAGTGCAGCGGCGAAAAAAAGCGTGTATGGTCGAGGATTGAACCGTCGATTTTGATCTTGAGCAGGATAAACGCGCTGATTGCCACCGCATCCACACCCAGCGCACCCAGCATCATCGTGCGACTGTCGGTACCGAGCGCCGGATATTGCACCACGCCAAAATGGTTAATACCTAAGTGCGTGACGATAACGGCAATCAGCGAAAAAACATTGCCGAGGATAAACACGTTCACATAGTCACCGTGCCGTCGTGTATCCCGCGCTGCCACCAACAAACACAACCCCAACAAAGCGATCTTAACTGCTGATCCATTCACCATCAACGGCTGCCGGAAGAAATCTGTGAGTGCCGCTGGGCCAGTGTAATACAAGACATAATGTCCCACTGTCGCCACCAGCGATGCGCCACCGACGATGATAAACACAATCACGCCGAACTTTTCCCAACCGGTTTGCGGTTTATCAGGCATCCAAGGCATCCAACGGTCATCATGTTTGGGGGTTTCATGTACCAACCAAAAGGTCATAACCCCGAAAAACAATGAGAAAGCCATTGCTGCCACCAACATCGCGGTCATACCTGCGGCTTTGGCGCTTGGCAGCATGATGAGGATGCCGACTACATCTATCGCGAAGCCCGTCACCAGCAGATGCACCATCGTCCGCCAGCGCCGGATGTCACCGGACGCGAACCACGCCAAGATTGCCAGCAGCGAGAGACTCGCGACCGCGTTGGAAACAAACGGCGGGTTCGTCCATGTCGGGTTGCTTGCGCCTTGATAGACACCGATTAAACTAAACAAATAGAGGAGGCCGTTCACAAGGGCTGTCAACCTCAAAAACCGTGCTAACCGAATTTCTGCGGGTGCATAATCACTCATGAGAAGCCCCTCTTTCAGACAGTGTGCAGTTATAAATTATTTATGGTTACGTTCAGGATAGGCCAGATTGATCTTTGGCACAAATGAATCAATGTTATCAGCACTCTGTTTATAGACAAGTTTGCTTAGAAATGGCCCAATTTTCTGCGAACAGATGTCTTGACTCTCAGGTTACATGAGGGTGTATGCTGATAGAAATAATTTTCGGTTTAACGCCTGTGAGGCCGTCCAACGAAGGATACTTTAAAAGGCAGCGGTGAGATCAAGCGTTAAATCAGGCTGCTGAGGCAAAAATTCTAACTGGAAATAAACCGTCAAATGGGTTAGCTAAAGCCAAGGAGGAGAAAATGATGATTCAGGAAAAAGATGAGATCGTGGATATTCCCGCAGATCGTGTTCGATACTTTGGTGGCACAGGCAAGATGCTGTTACCGAGTCCCACCACGATTGCCAACGTCATCAAGCGTATTCCCGCAAGCAAACTCTTGACCACCGACTTGCTCCGCCAGCATTTGACCGAACAGTTCAACGTTCAAGGTACCTGTCCCGTGACCACCAAGAAATCACTTCGGGCGCTGGTGAGTGATGCCCCTGATGATGTGGCTTATTGGCGCGTTATCAGGCCGAAAGGTGAACTCATGGCCGAGTATCCCGGTGGAGTCGAAGGTCATGCCGCCCACTTGCAAGACGAAGGCTTCAGCATCGACACCCACGGCAAAGCTCCTAAAGTCAAAGACTTCCGCGAAAATCTCGTCCACTTCTAAATTATATTGCCAATGGTTAAGGGCGTATCCTCTGCGCCTTTTTTACCCCAATACTTGCTGTGCTTCTATGGTAATCAATAATTTAGCGATTGCGAAAACATAAATAATAGAGCAGCATTGTGTTGGTCAGGCAATATGGAGGATCAGTGATGAAGCTATTTGGGGTAACACCGGAAGATCAATTTAAAGAATATAGGTAACTACTCAGGTGGTATTTGAGGGAGAATTGCGTAATCAAGGCTAATTCATCTCAACCATCTGAGGGAGACTTCATCGCTCCTAGTTCCAAAATTGATACTCGCATTTTGGAAAATGAGGGAGAA
>JACDGI010000348.1 GCA_013821665.1 Anaerolineae bacterium | reverse complement strand
TCCTATGAGGGTCGCGTCGAATTCATTTCCGTCAACGGCGACCTAAAAGAAGCTGTTTTGTGGTGTGATGGCTCTCCAAGACATTTAATCGCCACACTGCTAACCGACGATTCAGTACATCACTGGCGATCATCGGCTGATTTAGACTCTGCTGATCCATTACTTTCTGAACCGCGTGTTTGGTTGGTCGAACCAGACCCCGCCTTATTACGTGCCGGTTTGGTGCAGGATGTCGCCGCTCACTTTGATGGCAGTCTGCTTGATGAAACCATCGCCTACTTCACCACCGATCAAAAGCCCGACTCGCCTTGGTTACGCGCATGGGCCATTCTGGATTGGATGCCCTTTAACCTCAAGCACTTACGAAGCTATCTCCGTGAGCATCAAGTTGGACATGTGACCGTCAAAAAACGTGGCACTGCCGTTACACCCGAAACCCTGATACCACAGTTGAAACTCAAAGGCGACGAATCGCGCGTCCTTGTACTGACCCGTCTTCGCGGTCAACAAATTGTCATGATTTGCACCGATTTTGCCCCTTAGTATCCACATGTGGTTGAACCTGAAATAATTTTGTACACTTTCAACGACATATCACGTCCATGATTGGACTACTGTGGTGCAAATCGTCTTCTTGCACATGGTAGAATTAACACACTAATCCCAGCGGAATCAATCGGAGGATCGCCATGTTACCTGCTTATAATGTTGAGTCGTTTAGTGATTTCACCAAACCCGAAAATGATGCCTCGATGCACGCCGCGCTGACCAAAGCCAAATCCGAAATTGGTAAGACCTACCCGTTGGTCATTGGTGGCGAAGTCATCGAGCGCAAAGATACATTCACATCCATTAATCCCGCCCGTCCTGCGGAGGTTGTGGGTTATTTTGCCAACGGCACAGCCGATGATGCCGACAAAGCCCTTGCTGTCGCCACCGAAACCTTCAAAACGTGGCAGTATGTACCTGTCGAAGAACGCGCACGTTATCTGCTCCGTGCTGCTGCCTCCATGCGCCGCCGCAAAAATGAATTCAATGCCTACATGGTGCTTGAGGCTGGCAAGAGCTGGTATGAAGCCGAGGCCGACACCGCCGAAGCCATCGACTTCTTAGAGTTTTATGCACGTCAGGCCATCCGTATCGCTGATGAGAGTCACTTGCTTGCGCCTTATCCGCCAGAGCAGGTGGGTTACTACAATATCCCCCTCGGTGTCGGCGCGATTATCCCCCCGTGGAATTTCCCCACTGCCATTCCCACTGGTTTGTTAGCAGCCGCCATTGTCACCGGCAACACCGTCGTCTTTAAACCTGCTGAACAAACCACATGGATTGGTTACAAAGTCGCTGAATTGTTCTGGAGCGTTGGCCTCCCCAAAGGTGTCCTGAATTTCCTCACTGGCCCCGGCGAAATCGTCGGCGCACGTATGGTCACCAGCCCATTGACTCGCTTTATTGGTTTCACCGGTTCTAAAGATGTCGGTCTGTGGATTTACGAGAACGCTGCTAAAGTCCAACCGGGGCAAAAATGGTTGAAGCGTGCCATCCTCGAAATGGGTGGTAAGGATGCAGTACTCGTAGATGAAACCGCCAATCTTGAAGAAGCCGCGCAGGGCATTGTTGCTGGTGCTTTCGGCTTTCAAGGACAAAAATGTTCGGCTGGCTCCCGCGCGATCATCGTGGATTCGGTCTATGAACAGGTTGAGAAACGGGTAGTCGAGATCGCCAAAGAACTGACCATTGGCATGACCGATGAAGGCAACCATATAAAAATGGGGCCGGTTGTCGATCAGGATGCCTACAAGAAAATCATGGACTATATCGAAGTCGGCACGCAAGAAGGAAAACTGCTGCTCGGTGGTCAACCGCTTGAAACCCCCACCAACGGTTACTTTATTCCCGCCACCATTTTCGGCGAGGTCCCTTGGGATGCACGCATCGCTCAGGAAGAAATCTTTGGGCCGGTCTTAGCACTGGTGAAAGCCAACGACTTTGAAGATGGCCTACGCATAGTCAATAGCACCGAATATGGTTTGACGGGTGCATTGTTCAGCAATGACCGTGAACGCTTGGAACAAGCTCGCCGCGAATTCCATGTCGGTAATCTCTATCTCAACCGCAAATGCACCGGCGCATTGGTCGGCATTCACCCCTTCGGCGGCTTCAACATGAGCGGCACCGATAGCAAGGGTGGTGGAACAGACTATTTGCTCCAATTTACACAGGGCAAAAGCGTCGCCGAACGCCTCTGATAAACCATACTCATTGTAGGGGCGCAGTATGCTGCGCCCTCTGGAAAATCCGCATGTTTTATATCCCAAATTGAAAATTTCCATAAAATAACTTTGCGTCTGTGCAATGCTGCGTTAGAATAGATACTCTTTACTCGCCGTTTGCCACCATCGAAGGGGTTGTTGATGAAGAGTCCGATGAAGCAGGATGTGCTTTCGTGGGCGGATGTTGATCGGTTGATTGATGTTCTCTTGCCGCCATTAAAAATCGTAGGCACTTTTGATGCGATGGTGCTCGTGACCCGTGGCGACCGCATACCGGGTGGTCTGCTGGCGGAAGCCATCGGTATACGGCATATTTTGACGGCTGCTGTGGACTTTCCAGCCACCGAGTCGGCGGGCTTAATGGCGTGGCCCACCTTCATGCAATTTCCTGATCCCACCTTGCTTCGTGACCGTCGTACACTCATTGTCGATGATGTCTGGGGCAGTGGGCGCACCAGTACCGCTGTCAAGGGACGCGTCCAATCTTCAGGCGGCATTCCCTACACCTGCGTGTTGCATTATAACCCCTACAGGTCTATGTTCAACCGTGCCGAACCCGATTTCTATGGCGCTATCACCGATGCCTACATAATCTACCCTTGGGAGCTTGATCGCGGTACTCAGGGATTAGAGACTGGTGTGCCAGACATTAATTAAACAGAAGAACATCTTCGTTTTCAGAAAACTTTCTGTTATAATTGATGTAGGATACGAATTTATCGCTACTAGTTTCGCTGCTCATATCTAAATCTAACACGAGTAGTGTATCCTATTCTGCGGGACCTCTTGTACAAGTTTGTACAACACCGGTTTTCACTTATATAGAGCGTTCTGGCCGATTTACCCCGGCAGTAGGACCTTTTGTTCCCAGTGTTTCATACTAAAAAGTACATTTTTGATTACAGATGTTTATTTATTTTAAGCGACCTGTCGAAGTAGTGGCGTGGCGTACTGGGTTTGGACATTCCGACATAAAATGTCCGGTACACAACAGGAGAAATGGATGAAATCGGCAAAGTTTAGTAAGAATAGCGAATCGGGCGGTCAGAGTGAGTTTGAGCAACTTTTGGAATCGTCGTTTGCGTATACACCGCCGCGTCGTGGCGAAATACGTAACGCGATCATTTTGCAAATTGAAAGCCGCGAAATCATCGTGGATATGGGCGCGAAACAGGACGGCATCGTCCCCGCGCAAGACATCGAACGTCTGGATGCTGACGTAAAAAATGGTCTCGTCGTCGGTGGCGAGGTTCCCGTGTATGTGCTGAACCCGCGTGATCAGGATGACAATCTGATTGTCTCCATCAACATGGGCTTGCAGCAGTATGATTGGGAAAAAGCCCGTCAACTGCTCAAGTCAGAAGACGTGGTACAGGTCAATGTCACCGGACACAACCGTGGTGGTATTCTGGTACGTTGGAATCGGCTGGAAGGATTTATCCCCAGTTCGCATCTCGTATCAGTTAACCTTGCCAACGAACGCAGCAGCGCATGGAATGAATTTGCAGCCAAGCCTTTGGGTGTGAAGGTTATTGAAGTCGATCAAGATCGTCGTCGTTTGATCTTCAGCGAACGCGAAGCACAAAAAGAATGGCGTGCGCAGCAAAAAGCCCGCTTGCTTTCCGAACTCAAGGAAGGCGATGTGGTCAAGGGTACCGTCACTGGTTTGCGTGACTTCGGTGCATTCGTCAATTTGGGTGGCGCAGATGGCCTTATCCATGTCAGCGAATTGGCGTGGCATCGTGTGGATCATCCCCGTGATGTGCTCAAGGTCGGTGACGAAATCGATGTCTATGTCTTGACATTGGATCGCGGTTCAAACCGTATCGCCCTGAGCCGCAAACGTCTGTTGAATGACCCTTGGGAAGATGCCGACAAGCGTTACCATGAAGGTCAATTGGTTGACGGCACCGTCACCAATGTGGTCGATTTCGGCGCATTTATTGCCCTCGATAACGGCCTCGAAGGTCTGCTGCATCTCAGCGAAATGGGTGATGGTTCACTCAAGGAACCCTACTCATACGTCAAGAAGGGTGATCGCCTCAGCCTGCGTATCAGCCATCTCGAACCGGAAAAGCGCCGTGTCGGTTTCACCCAGCGTTGGGGAACGGACGCTGCTGGTGCTGAAGGCGGCGAGGGTGGCGAAGGCGCTCCTCCTGCTGAGAATGGTACAGACGAACCTGTGGCGGAAAACACCAACGCCCCTGAAGCAGTACCTGCGGAAGTGCAGTCTGAACCGGCTCCCGAAATCAATAACGGCGATCAAGCCGAATAACGAACATCTAGGGCGGTTAACAACCGCCCTTTTTATTTCTATCTCACCGCCTTGAACTTTGCCTTCTCAGTAATTCAAAGTAAGTGCTGCGAAAATGATCATTGCATTGTTCCCTCCATCGCTTGCGGGGGAGGGTTAGGGTGGGGGTTCGTATTACTTTGTTGGTACTACTTCTGTATCTGCTCTGAAACACTCTCCGCCTTAAACTTGGCGTTCTTTGCGTCTCTGTGGTTAATCTTTCTTTTCTTCTGCGTTGACAAATAATATCCAGACCCCTATAATCCCCTCCATCTTTAAGGAAAGGGAAGCGTAGTTACTTTTTAATAAGAATTACGCCCACAGCAATTCGTGTTTGTTCCAGATCAACCAAACTAGGCTGGCATTCACTCAGGGACTTGACCAAAGTTCACTGAGTTTTGTTGCGTCTGTTTCCTGAAAGAAAAAATCATTTTACTGGGGGTATCACACTTATGCAGGCAGAACCTTTGTTGGGGACGATGACCGTGGACGAAATGGACTTCGCAGCCATGCTCGAAGCCTCTTTCGCCAAAGAACCGGAGCGCGGTGACATTGTTACCGGCACCATTCTGGCAGTTGATCGTAACGGGTTGATTGTCGATGTTGGGCTAAAGCGCGATGGCATTGTTCCGCGTCGTGACCTTGATCGCGTTGGGATTGATCCCAGCACCTATCAGGTTGGCGCTGAAGTGGATGTCATTGTCGTCCGTATTGAAGATCAGGACGACAATCTGTTGCTGTCAGTTTCACAAGCACAGCAGAGCGAAGACTGGAAAATCGCCGAAAAACTCATGGAAGCCGATGAGGTTTGGGAAGGTATCGTCACTGATGCCAACAAAGGTGGTCTCATTGTTCCGTTCGGTAATCTGCGCGGATTTGTTCCCGCCAGCCATGTTATCGACCTGCCGCGTAACATTGCCGAAGATGACCGTAAGGGCTTCATGACCACATTGCTCGGCCAGAAAATTGCCGTCAAAGTGATTGAAGTCAACCGCAAGCGCCGCCGTTTGGTCTTTAGCCAACGGGATGCACAACGTGGTCGTCGCGAAGCACGCAAGGAATTGCTGCTGGACGAACTGAAGGAAGGCGAAGTGCGTAAGGGCGTGGTCAGTGGACTGCGTGACTTCGGCGCGTTCGTTGACCTTGGCGGAGCTGACGGCCTGATCCACATTTCGGAACTCGCTTGGCATCGCGTGAAGCATCCTAAAGAAGTGCTGAACGTCGGTGATGAAGTTGAAGTTTACATTCTGCGCTTGGATAGTGAAGGCAAGCGTATCGGCCTTAGCCTCAAGCGTTTGCAGAAGAATCCTTGGGCACGCGCCGAGGAAATGTACCATGTCGGCCAATTGGTCGAAGGTACTGTCTCCCGCGTCGCACAGTTCGGTGCTTTCGTCAGCCTCGAACCGGGTATCGAAGCCCTACTGCATGGCAGCCAGCTTGCCGATCCCGCGCCCGTTGATCCGAGTTTGCTCGTCCACGAAGGGCAGCGTTTGTTGCTCCGCGTCATCAGCATCGAGCCGGATCGTCAGCGTTTGGGCTTAAGCCTCAAGGAAGTCACGCAGGAAGAGCGTGAACGTTGGCAGGAGCGCGAAGGTATTGCTGTTGTTGCCGAACCTGTCGTTGAAGATCAGGGTAGCGTTGAGGCGGTTGATCCAGTACAATCGTAAACCTTACACACGACAGCGGCATACAATTGTGCCGCTGTTGTAGTCGTTTGTCCCTATAAAAATCAAATAAGTTGGAAGAAAGGAGCAGCCGGGTAACTATGGCAAATGTAACATTGAAGCCGAATGAATCACAGGAATCGTTACTCCGTCGTTTTCGTAAGAAAGTGACCAATAGCGGTGTACTAAGCACTGTGCGTCGCAAGCGTTGGCATATTTCAAAGAGCGAACTCCGCCGTATTGAAAAGAAGAAGGCTATTCGCCGCGCACGTCGCCGTCAGCGTAAGACTGGTGTACGTTGAGTAATCCGTGATACCTTTTTAGGTATCAACGCCTTACCGTGATGGTAACGGTGTGCTGAGGTAGCCAGTTTGGAGGGCTATGGCCAAACAAGATGACAAACTAGAGGTAGAGGGCAAGGTTGTTGAAGCACTTCCGAATACCCAATTCCTAGTCGAAATGGAAAACGGGCATCGTATTTTAGCCTACCTCTCCGGCAAGATGCGGAAATATTACATCCGTATTTTGTTAGGGGACCGGGTGAAAGTAGAGATGAGCGTTTATGACCCAAAACGTGGGCGTATTACCTATCGCCATAAAGATAGCGTTCGTGGAGATCCGGAAGAAGAGCAAGAAATGTAGTCCGGTCTCGACTCGGTTTTAAAGAAAGCTCGCGCTTCTGCGGGCTTTTTTGTTGTTGGAGTGGTTGTGAGAAAAACAAGTTGGTGGATTGGCATCCTACTGTTACTGGCACTGTGGGCAACTCGCCTGAACGCGCTGGAACTGTTGCCCATCCACAATGATGAAGGCTTACACCTCACCCGCGCTGTCGAAGTCTGGAACGGCCATCCGTTCTGGGCGATCAGCGACGGTAAAATTATTAATCATTGGTTGATTGCCGCCTTTTATCCCCAAAATGAACCGGTCTTTGCCGGACGTATCGCCACTCTTTTTGTTAGCATGATCGGTTTGGCTGCGGGTTATGCACTGGTTTATCGCTTATTTGGCGGTGTCGCGGCGGTTTTAGCCGGAGCTTTATGGATTTTTTGCCCCTATTTATTCTTTTATGAACGCTTGGCCTTCAGTGATGCCGAAGCCGGTTCGCTCGTTGTATTAGCTCTATGGGCTGCCCTCCGTTTGGATTCTCTCCATCGCTTTTATTCTGACTCCCTCCCCTGTATACGGGGGAGGGCTGGGGTGGGGGTTCTTCGCCCCTTCATACTCATCGGCCTCGCCTTCGCCGCTGCGACGCTTTTTAAATTTACGGCTGTCCCTTATGCCTTAGCGATTCTGTTGGTGGTTGTAGTCGCCAATCAACTTTCTTGGCGGCAGCGCATCACTGGCCTTGTCGTCATCGCTGTCACTGGCGCACTTTGCTTCGCCGTTCCGCTCATTTATCTGACGCTTAAAGGTGAGAATTTCTTCGCCATTGCCCTCGGTTGGGTTGGCGGCTCATCCGGTGGAAAACCTTCTTTTGTAGCGAATCTGACTCGCCTCTGGGAACAGGTAACTGGCTATGGCTCAATAACATGGGCGCTGCTGCTTGCTGTCGGCCTGCTCATGCTCCTCTTAGCTGCCACCGGAATCCTTCGCGGAAAACGCATCCGACCAGATCAACGTCAATTGATAGGTGCGCTTTTGCTCGGCGGTTTGTTGCCACTATTGATCATCCTCTTTTTAGGCCGCGAGGTGCTGTCGCGTCATTGGGTCGTGACACTTCCACTCCTCTTGACACTCGGAGGGGCAGGGTTGGGCATTGGCCTCAACCGCGTTCGTGATGCCAGCGCCCGTCAGTTAGTCGCTGGCTTTGGCGTATTGGCTTTATTCTTTGGCATCGTACCCTTCTTCTTAACCGCTTACACCAATCCTGCCGCACTGCCCTTACCTGCCGATGCTCGCTATGAACATATCACCTCACACAGTTCCGGCTACGGCTTGCGTGAGGCCATGCAAGCCTTACCGCAAACCATCACTCGCCGTGATTTACCCATCATCGGTAGTATGTTTGCCGATAGCTGCCATCGTGCCAACTTTTACGCTGTTGGTGGATTGACTCTGAGCTGTGTCGGCGCACCCG
>JACDGI010000347.1 GCA_013821665.1 Anaerolineae bacterium | reverse complement strand
CACACCGCTCGGACACGCGCCATCGCCGGCTTAGTTAATCGCCATCTGATGGCTTGTGCTGTGGCATGACATCTGCTTCTCTCCTCTTCGTTTTCCTTTTCCTCTAATTGCGAAAGTTATCTAATTAGGAGGACATCATCAACCTGCTCAAAATAAGTAAATTGAGCATAATACGGCATAGACGGTCTATTCGTAACCCAAAGAGTTTTTTCATTGCTGTTGTCCACGATAGAAATTTGGTTGTCTCCAAGCCAATTGATATGAACCGTATTTAGGGTAACTGCTGCATTTTTATCAACAATAGTATTTGTGATTTGCCCTGTTTGTTGCGAAAGCAAGTAAACTCCGCCTTCGGGTAGCATTGAAAAAGGCGCGTAAATAGTGTCGCCTCTCACATAGAAGGCGCGCATCGCACGCGATGGAAATCCTTCCGATTCCCAAATGAAGTTGCCTGTGTAATCCAACTTGCCAATATACGAATCGCTATATACGGCTAAATAACCATCTTCAACCGCAACGACTTGGAACGACTTATCACCTCGTGATTTCCACACTACTTCCCCGGTTTGTAAGTTAAGTGCGATAAAGTGAGTATTAATTAATAAACAACCCGAATTAAAAACAACCTGCGAATTTGAAACCGCAATAGCGCCGTGCGAAGTGGTATAACCCGGCGTAAGGCAAGGTATAGATTTCTGCCATAAAATTTGGGCATCTATTGTGCTTGCCTTGTCGATACTCCAAGTGTCTATGTCTGTTAGTGTGATGTAGTTTGCAAAAAAGACGATAACAATGATTGGAATAATCACTATCAGGTAAGATTTACGGCTTGTGAATTCGGTCAATATCTTCATATAAAGATTTTTTCTTCAGAAACTAGCCAATCGCTTTCCTGATTTTGGCGGTTCAATTGCATTATTCGTACTTACGTTTAAATCTACAAACCATCATAAACCCATTCTGAACCGTTTCCTAACCACTTTAACAATTCCACTCACTCAAAATGGTTAGCGCCAACACCTCGAAAGAGTTACAAAATGTTCTTCCAAAATGTAACCCATTACCCCCCGAAATCTTTTATCATATCTATAGGTTCGTCTGTAGGGGCGCAAGGCTTTGCGCCCTGCATCACCCAACCGCAACTTAACAATCAAATCCGCACAATCTGCACAAAAACCCACTCGTGCATTTGCCGCTTGTTGTGCGCTTCAGCGCCCTTTGTTCACTCAGACCGGGGTTTGAACCCCTGACGAGGCTGGCAAATCAACCGGTAACAATTGCAACTTTAACAATATTTACAACATTGACATCATTTCAACCGCCGCCATCGCCGCCGCCATTTTTCTGACCGCCACTGCCGCCAACGACATAAACATCGACAATTGAATCACTGAATCTGAAGAATTTTCCGAAGTTTCTCCCGTATTCTTGATTCGGAATATTCGGAAGATTCAGTTTTTACGGCACTTCACCTTCACCAACCGCACCGATGGCATGGCTCAACACCGCCCGCAGCGCCACACTTGGATGTAACGCTTCAACAGCCGCCGGTATATCCAGCACATCTTTCATCGCCGTTTTCTGGCTGCCCCGTGACGCATAAAACAGATACGACAACCGGAACAACCACAACGCCTGCTCCACATCCGCCGCCGACCGGATGTAAAAGGTAATCCAACCCGTTTCCGGTAGCAGATGATGCGGTTCAGCCTTCTTTTCCGCCAGCAGTTGCGCTCTGATTTTGCTGTTGAACGGAATATCGACCATCCCGTTATGATGAATGTGACCAATCTCCACCGAACCGAGGTTAAATTCCAACCCGCCAAAACGGTGCGTTTGCGAGGTCACTTCCGGCCATCCCGTTACCGTCTGCTTGATATGTTCAATCTTTTCCCGCATGTTGCTTCCTCTGTTTTATTTCCTCCCTCGCTTGCGGGGGAGGATTAAGGTGGGGGTTCCCACCGCTTCTATTTTCGCTCTAATTCACTTTTCATTCATCCGCATTCAGACCAAAATAACGCTGTACAAATGTTCATCAAACGCGCTTTCCAAGTTGTTAACATGCTGATAACATGGACTGATTGCAATTTATCGTAAAAATTGGTTATAGTTCTGCCCCAACCTGTAACCTCATATGCGTTCTGGATATATTTCTTATGGCTACTCCTGCTGAGGACATTCCACTGCCGGAATTGAATCCCCAAACTTATTTTAACCGCGAACTGTCGTGGATCGAGTTTAATCGCCGCGTGTTGGCGATGGCTCAGGACGAATCCGTGCCTTTACTGGAACGGGTCAAATTCCTCGCCATTTTCAGTAATAACCTTGATGAATTTTATATGGTACGGGTCGCTTCCGTTCACGATAAAGCCAAGGTGCCGGTTCCCTCTGCCCGTCCCGATGGCTACCAACCCGGCCCACTCTTAGCCGAAATCCGCAATCATGTCATTGAACTGGTCGCCCAGCAGCGTACCGCTATGCGCGAAATCTTCGCGAAAATGGCGGACGAAGGCATCCGCGTCATGGAAATTAGCCAGCTTGAACCTGCCCACCGCGAAATCATCCGCGAATATTTTCACGGCGAAATTTTTCCCGTACTAACGCCGCTGGCCGTCGATCATGTCCACCCTTTTCCTTTCATTTCCAATCTCAGTTTGAATCTAGCCATCTGGCTCAAGCGCTCAAATGGTCACGGCAATCAGGACACCGAATTTGTGCGCCTCAAAGTGCCGGAAGCGCTGCCCCGTCTGGTGGATATTGGTAAAGTCCTGCGCCGCTATGCCAACGACTCGTCTATGAAAGACAGTTTCCTGTGGATGGAGGATGTCATCTCAGATAACCTCGACTCGCTCTTTCCGGGTATGCGCGTCTTGGAACAGTATCCCTTCCGCGTCACCCGTGATGCCGATGTGGATTACGAACAGGAAGATGAAGATGTCGGCAGCATGAGCGCCTTGATCGAAGAAAGCCTCAAAGAACGGCGCTTCGGTTCGGTCGTGCGCCTCAGCGTGCCCGATAACATCAGCGAACGCACCCTCAAGCAGTTGATTAAGCAGTTAGGCGTTGAACCGGAACGCGATGTCTATCTAATTGATGGTGCGCTCGGTGCCAGCAGCCTATTTGAACTCTCCAGCGTTGACCGCCCCGAACTCAAATATCCGATTTTCGTGCCACGCTTGCCGGATAATTTCAGTGAGCATGATATATTCAGCGCCATCCGCAAAGGTGATATTCTTTTACACCATCCCTACGACTCGTTTGTACCGGTCGAGGCTTTTTTCCGCGCCGCCGCCCGTGATCCTGATACACTTGCCATCAAAGCCACCCTTTACCGTGTCGGCAAAAATTCACCCATTGTCGAAGCCCTGCTCGAAGCCCGCGATAATGATAAACAGGTAGCGGTGCTGGTTGAACTCAAAGCCCGTTTTGACGAGGAAAATAATCTCGAATGGGCGCGCCAACTGGAACATAAGGGTGTACATGTCACCTACGGCGTAGAAGAACTGCCAGTCAAAACCCACGCCAAAGTAGCGCTGGTCGTCCGCCGCGAAAATGATGGTGTACGCCGTTACATCCACCTCGGCACGGGGAATTACAACGCCGGAACTGCCCGCCTCTACACCGATCTTGGCATCTTAACCTGCAACAACGAAATCGCGGACGATGTCTCTAAATTGTTTAACCGCCTCACCGGTTATGCACCCGCTACGACTTATAACCGTTTGTTGGTCGCGCCGGAACATCTTCACGCCAGCATCATCGCCCTCATCGACAATGAAATCGCGGCTGCCCGTGCCGGTAAAGATGCTCGTCTGATCTTCAAAATGAACCAGCTCGAAGAAGATGTTGTCATCCAAAAGCTCTATCAGGCTTCGCAAGCGGATGTCCGGGTTGACCTGATCGTGCGTGGTCTATCGTGCCTCGTACCCGGCATTCCGGGTGTCAGCGACAATATCATGCTCCATAGTCACATCGGGCGCTTCCTCGAACACAGCCGCATTTTCTACTTCCAGAACGCTCCTGCTGCCAAACGCCTCTATCTGGGCAGCGCGGATCTGATGCGCCGTAATCTGTTGAACCGTGTCGAAGTGGTTTTTCCGGTACTCGAAAGCCGCCTACAAAAAGGGGTTATGCGCATACTCGCCACTTATTTGCAAGATAACCAACTCGCATGGCAGATGCTGTCCGATGGCAACTACGAACGCGTCGAGCCGCGAAAAGGTGAAGAACCGCTGAATAGTCAGATGGTTTTTATGGAAGATAGCTTTGGTGTGCAATCCATGCCCTAGATTTTTGACGTTAAACCTATTAAATGCAGCGTCTTGATTTTGCGCCTATTGGACAAATTGTTAAAAGCGTGACACAATTTGCGCTTCTTAATAATGAATGACTTTAGTTATTCGATTGCTTTCTGGCTCCTCAAAATTATTGCCCTAAATTAATGCCTTCATAGTGAGTGTATCTTTTGTTGAATGAGGTTGAACCTGCCGGTCAGGCTCTTTATACGCACTTGTGAAGGTGAACTATGTCTGAGAGTTCCGCTCTATCCCCGATTGAACTTTGTGTCATCGAAGGCGATGGCATTGGCCGGGAAGTCATCCCGGCTGCGGTTGAAGTATTGAAGCATGTTGCCCCAGATGTCATCATCCGCCCGATGGAAGCCGGTTGGGGTTATTTCCAGAAGCACAAAACCCCGCTGCCCGACGAAACCATTCAGGTTGCCCGCGAATGTAAAGCTATTTTGTTCGGCGCTGTATCCTCTCCGGCCTATCCGGTCGAAGGTTATTTTTCGCCAATCGTCCGCTTACGGCGTACCTTGCAGGCTTTTGCGAACCTGCGTCCGGCCCAACATCTGCCGGTGCCCACCTCACGCGAAGGTGTGGATATGCTCATCGTGCGCGAAAATACTGAAGACCTATACATCGGCCACGAGCATACCGAAGATGAAGGCCAAACGGGTATCGCTGAAAAAGTCATCACCCGTGATGCCACCGAGCGTGTCACCCGCCTCACCTACGAACTGGTACGGCGTATCGGTCGTAAGAAAGTTACTATCGTTCATAAGGCCAACGTCCTCAGCCAATCCGACGGTCTTTTCCGCCGCGTGGCTTTAGAAATCGCCGCCAACTATCCCGAAATTATCACCGACGAACTATATGTGGATACAGCCGCCTACTGGATGGTCAAAGATCCCAATCGTTTCGATGTCATCCTTACACCCAATCTTTATGGCGATATTCTTTCGGATATGGCTGCGGCGTGGGGTGGTGGTATGGGCTTAGCACCTTCGCTCAGCTTAGGCGAGAATATAGCACTGGCCGAACCCGTACATGGCAGCGCACCGGACATCGCCGGTAAAGGGATTGCGAACCCGACCGCTTCGATGTTGAGCGTGGCGATGCTGCTGCGGCTTTATTGGAACCGGATAGAAGCGGCAGATAAGATTGAACAAGCCGTTCGCAAAACACTCTCCGAAGGTGATTATACGGTAGACATTTATACCGAGGGCGCAATCTCTACAGAAGACTTTACGAAGCGCGTTTGCAGTCACTTGAGTTAAGTTTGTAACAAAATGTTTCAAGGCGCAGGTTAATTCTGCGCCTTTTTGATTCCTAACAAACCTTTCTTCCCCTTGCAGCAATTACAAGGTAGTAGAAAAAAGGTTTAAATTTACAAACTATTCATGAAACCCTCAACACTTTAATGATTCTTTTCGTGGAAGCGATGATACGATAATGACAGTTTGGTATCCCTATAGTATTTATTCCCTATTGGCAACGCATTGAAGACCTTCAATTCGTAAGTTGGGAGAGAGAGGTCCGCGAGGATCATGAAGCAAACGATTTTAATTGTTGACGACGAAACAAGCTTCCTCGACATTTTGCAGATTATTTTGCAGCGGGCCGGATACAAGACAATCGTTACCACCAATGGTAAAGAGGGCTTAAAGCTTGTCTATGAACACCAACCAAGTTTGGTGGTGTTAGACGATATGCTGCCGGGAATCAGCGGTGGCGACATTTGTATGACGATCAAGAATGATCTCACTGTCAGCCATATTCCGGTAATTCTTTACAGCGCGGGACCGCGTGTACGCGAACGTGAATTCATCCGGCAAATTGGGGCAAACGCGTCCATGAGCAAGCCCTTCAAGCCAAAAGACGTGGTGCAACTCGTGGCGAACTGCTTGGCTGTGCCGGTAGCCGCCGCTGTATAAAATCATCAGGCTGAATGAGCAAGACACGAATAGACATCTCAAGACCTTCTAACACTAGAAGGTTTTTGTTTTGATGGGAAGAAAGCTGATTGTCACATATTATGGATAAGCGTCGCAACCTCTTCGACGACTTCAGCGAATAATTGGTTCATCAAATCATCGGCAACTTGATACTCGCCACCAAAACTGCCATCACCAATTTGCTGGCGAGTGGCATAAATATCATTGTCGTCCACAAGGCGTTCCACCCACTCTTTGACTTCATCGGGTGACTCAGCGACGCGGTTGAAGGGGAAATTCTCACCCCAATTGGCGTGGTTCAAACGCAGCTTATGACGTTCACCAAAACTGCGGACGGCTTTTTCTTTCCACCAATTATACCAAATGACGTTGAGGGCATCGTCTTTCTCGTGAATTTCATGGAGGAAGACGGGCATCTGGTTGCCGCCGTGACCATTTAAGAAAAAGAAGCGGCGGAAGCCCTGATGCAGCAAGCACTCAAAGATTTCCAGAATGACGGTGCTAAGGGTGTTTTGCGTGAGGCTGATGGTTCCGGGGAAGGCAGCAAAATAGCGGCTGTAACCAAAATTGAGCGGCGGCGCAATCAACACTTTTTCGCGTTCGGCAACCGTATCTGCAATTTTAGCATGGATGATAATATCGGTCTGCAGACTGAGGTAGGCATGTTGTTCGGTGGCACCAGTGATGATGATAATACGGTCATCTTTTTCAAGATAGGCCTCGACATCCATCCAATTCAAGTTCTCTAAACGCATAATCACCTCTGGTGATACACCATGATAATCGCTCTATTTCATTTAAGCGCAGTGGAGGGATAGTATACTCAATATGCCCATATAACGAAAATTATATGGATTATTCTTGTCGATTGAACCCAACTCAGCGCTGAAACAGGGGAACCACCTCAGCAAAGATAAAACTCAAGATGAGAATCGCCAGAATAATGACAATAAAGATACGCGTCCTTGTCCAGAACGGTTGGCGCATATCGCCGACGCGACCGAGTGTTCGGCGGTCATAATCAACCGGCGACTCTTCACCGAAATCCTCAACATCACGGTCAGCGGGATATTCGTCTTCGTCAATCCAATCGGCACGGCGTTTACTCATACGCTTACACTCCTTTGTTGACCTCGAAGGGCGAGAATTAGCGCCCATAACCCAATAATAACATCCAATAGTTGATCAGCGCGTAATCCATCAATGATAAAGGTATGGTCGGCGCGGTAGAAACCGATGACGAACATGCCAGTGCAAAGGAAGGCCAGCAGCCACCAGAAACTGCGTCCATTGAAGGTGGATGGTGATTTGCGCCGCCAAAGTATCAACAGCAGCGTCAGCAGAAATCCGACCAAACATAAGACGATGCCGAAGTAAGATGTGTTAAAGCGCGGGGCGACGATGCCGAACACATCGACCAGTTCGGAGGTCATCCAGCGGGGATAGTTGGCTAGGCTATCCACTTCTTTGCCGTAGCCACAACCAGCCGCTAAACAACCTACCCAGCCGCCTAGACCAATCAAGGGCAGCGTGGGTGTAAGGGTAGCAAGCAGGGTATTAAATGACGGTTGTGCCTCTTTTAGTGAGGTGTAATGATGGTTCACCAGCCAGCGGGTAAGGACTCTTTGCAAGCTGTTGACCAGCGCCATGCCAAGTAATCCACCGAGCAGTGCGCCGTGCCAATCGAGGCCGCCAGCAGCGATCATCCCAATTTCAGCGCGATTGTCGGTGAAATAGTCCCAATTGAGGGCGACGTGGAAAGCTCGTGCGCCGATGATGCCCAAGACGAGCGCACCGAGATAGACATCAGCATTACGGATGCGCGAAGGCCAACCGTAAAGGCCAACGAGAAGGCTGAGTACGATGGCGATGCCCAGAGCGAGGCGGAAGGTGGGAATACTCCAGAAACCGATTTGGGTGTATTGGGCGAGCAAGCGACAGCCTCCTGATTTGGGGGAGATTGTATCATGCGGGGGGAAAGTCCCAAGTTTCGAGCTACAAATTGCAAGATGGGGCTCTCTTTGTTCGCTATGCAATATGTCGTCAGTGTCGGACAAGGGGTTTGCCAGCGGCAAACCCGTACAGTATGCGGC
>JACDGI010000346.1 GCA_013821665.1 Anaerolineae bacterium | reverse complement strand
GGGTTAGGGTAGGGGTTTCTTGCTTACGACCAACCGTCCCACTTCACTAGCGTATCAAATTCTTTGCGACCTTCGGGACGGGCGGGACGTTCAGCCAGAGCTTCCGCTGTGGGATAACCAAATGAAATCGCGATGCGCAGATGCCACTCGACCGGAAAATTGAGGATACCGCGGGCTTTCTCGCCATCATAAATCGAGGCGAGGCACGAACCGACACCGAGTTCCCACGCCGCCAATTGCATATACGCGGCGGATTGCCCCGCGTCAAACATCAGTTGGAACTTGATCGTCGGATCAGGCGTCAAAATGGCGATGCCCATTGCGGCTCCTGCCAGATGACCTGCCCATTCGCCACAGGTCGAGAGCGCCTTCAATGTCTCACGGTCACGGATAGCGATGAAGGTACGTTCCTGCAAATTCTTGGAGGACTGTGCCAACCGTCCCGCATTCAGGATGGTGTGCGCCACCTCGTCACTAATGGGTTGGTCGGTGAATTGGCGGATTGCCCGTTTGGCACGGATCACATCATATGCGCTCATGGAATAGCCTTCCGATTTATAACGTCGATTATTTCTTGCTACTGTAACGCCTAATGGGACGAATGACTATGCCGCAGCACTGTAACATCCAGCCCTATCGATAGTCTATTTTAGTACAAATGTTTGGTGCTGATGCGAACGAGACATCTAACCCTAATGAGATCAAAAATATGAGTTCAGCGACTGTACAACCCAACCGCCAATACGCCTCGAATATCCCAAAATATTATGTGTATACCGCCTTTAAAGGTTTCGGCTTCGGCTTATTTACCGCCATGTGGTTGATTTACCTGCAACAGCAGCGCGGATTGACACTTTCCCAGGCCACGCTCATTGATGTTCCCTTTTGGATTGCGGCAGCCGCTGGCGAAATTCCAACAGGAATTGTGGCGGATTTATTCGGACGCAAAACATCCTTGATCATCGGCGCAGGTATGGCCGGTATCAGTGCGATCTCGTGGGCATTAGCCCCGACCCTCCCGCTGATTATTCTGGCTTACGTCTTTATGGCGCTGGGCATCACCTTCCTTTCCGGGGCGGAAGATGCGTTACTGTATGAGTCCATACAGATGATGGGGCATGGAGAAGATTATACGCGTCTCGTTGGGCGTACAGGCGCACTATTGCTTGGTGCAACAGCACTGGGCAATGTAGTCAGCGGCTTACTCGGCAGTGTCAATCTTCTTCTGCCGTTTGTCGGAGCAGGATTGAGCTTGATCGCCACCTTGGTCATTGCTTTAACGTTTTATGAACCCCGTTCCGAACGTAAAGCCGATGACACACCGCAAAAATCGTATCGGCAGATCGTGCGCGAATCATTTTCGATTATGCGCCAGCGTCCTCGTCTGCGTTATGCCATTTTATTCTTGACCCTGATTCCATTGGCTTCATTCATGATGGAAACCTTTTTCGTACAGCCACAGAGTATTGCCTTAGGGGTGTCGGTGTGGTGGTCATGGCAATCCAACTGACGAATATGCTCGGCTCAACCTTATCGGATCGGATTAGAATCCGGTTGGGTGAAAACCGTGTCTTCAGTGGTGCGCCGCTCATCATCGTCGTTAGCTTGGTTTTGCTGGCAGCCCTGCAAATTGCTCCAGCGCTGGTGTTCATCGGCCTGATTGGTTTCGTGACAGCCGTTGTGCATCCTATTCTTTTGAATCGTATTCAAACAGAAGTGCCGGATGATATTCGCGCTACTCTGCTCTCTGTCCAATCACTGATGTTCACAGGCTTATTCGCTCTCAGTGAACCGATTTTGGGCTTGCTCGCCGACAAATCTGGTTTGCCCACAGCTTACTTGATTTTGGCCGGTTCAATGGGCATTCTCAGCCTTTTCCTGTTGTGGAAAAGCCGCTGCCACCTCATCACAGTAACAACCAACGCAGACGCCCTTTGCGAAGAGAGTACCATTCCTGCCGTTGCTTAACGGTCATCGACTAAAAAGGGGCTTGCGCCCCTTTCACTACCCTGACTTATCGCCGGATCAAGGTAAAAGCCATATCTCGACTGCCACCATGCTGCATGATGTAGATCCACAATTTGCTTAATCCATCAAGCGCACCCACATTTTCCAGTGGGCCAGCATCCACCGCATCCAGACCTGTATCGCTAGCTAAGGACAACACAGTTTCTTTAGCCTCCGCGTTTTCGCCACAAATAAAGGTCGCTACCGCCACCCCTTTAAAAATAGGATTACGAATGACCTCCCAGCCAATAGTGCTAAAAGCTTTAACAACGTGTGCGCCAGCCGCCCACTTAGCGACATCCAGCACACTAATCGCGCTTTCGCCGGATTGGGGTGGCGAGAAGCGATTGGTGGCGTCAATGATTGTTTTGCCAGTGATGTCGCCCAGCAGCGGTATTGTCTCCTTAACAGCAGCGAAAGGAATCGCCAGCACCAAAACCTCAGCGAAGGCTGCGGCCTCCGCGAGACTAACAGCTTTAACCGTCGTGCCGGTTTCCTCAAGAGCTTTGCGGCTCTTCTCACTAGCGGGATCACGGACGCCAAAGACGATCTCATGCCCTTTCTCTGACCAGACCTTACCTAAACTGCCACCAATATTACCTGCACCGATGATACCGATTTTCATAATAGTTATCCTTTAGCCTATATTTGATGAATAACAACCTCGTTGTTAAGATGGCGAAGGCACAATATCTATTACAATGAACTACCATAAGGTAGAGGTCAACCAAGACATCTGATCAGTCTTTTTTGGAAGTTGGATCGCATTGGACTCATAACATTCTTGCGAATATGCAAGTATCCTTATTATCAGGAGACCTGAAGAATACATGTCTACATCATTAACAACTGCCCAAGAATTACTGGCTGTTCTACCGTTGTTCAACCGGATCATGGCGGTTGAGCTGCGGCAAGAAACCGGTGACGACACCACCATGCCCCAGTTCAGGGTGTTGTCCTATTTAGCCGATGAACCCATGACCATGAGCGCCATTGCCCGTTTACGGCATGTGAGCTTTCAGTCGGCGGGTGAATTGGTGCAAGCACTGGTGGAGCGTGGCTGGGTTCAACGCACGCCCGATCCGACGGATCGCCGCCAATCGCTGTTGAATCTGACGGATGCGGGTCGGGCGCAATATGAACGGGCGCAAAATCACATGTTGGAACGCCTCGCCAGCTTCATGGATCAACTGGACGAGAATGAACAGACAACCATTCAGCAGGCACTTCAATCCTTACATCGGGTTCTGGTTCAAGAGGTCGTAAAAGAAGATGATAACTGAGGCTGAAACACCCACCCAAATCGAGTCACCATCCACCCCTGAGGCACACACTGAAGGCGTGCCCATCATTCAAGTGGATCATCTGGTCAAGAAGTTTGACGACTTCACCGCCGTCAACGACATTAGCTTTGATGTTCGTGAAGGCGAAATTTTTGGCTTTTTAGGACCGAACGGCGCTGGTAAATCCACCACCATCAAAGTGCTGTGTACGCTGCTGCAACCCACCAGCGGACATATTCGTGTGGCCGGTCATGATGTCGAAAAAGAGTCGGATGTTGTCCGCTCGATGATCGGCATCGTTTTTCAGGACAATTCGCTCGACAGTGATTTGACCGCGCAGGAGAACATGGAATTTCACTGCATGGTCTACCACATCCCCCGCGCCGAGCGTGTCGAGCGCATCAAGCGCTTGCTGGAACTGATGGAGCTGACCGAGTTCAAAGACAAGCGCGTCAAGACTTTTTCCGGTGGGATGCGCCGCCGCCTCGAAATCGCGCGTGGATTGCTGCACGAACCGCGTTTGATGGTGTTGGACGAGCCGACCGTCGGCCTTGATCCGCAAACACGCAACTACATCTGGCAGTATGTGCGTAATCTTCGTAAGGTTCACCACACCGCCATTTTCATGACCACCCACTATATGGATGAGGCCGAAAATTGCGACCGCATCGCCATCATCGACAAAGGTGTGATCGTAGCGCTGGATACACCCGCCAACCTAAAGAAATTGGTAGGCGACGACCAGATTGAATTGATCACGCGCGATAATGCCCATGTGATGCAGGTCATCGCCGAACACTACAAAGTGCCTGTGAGCGAACGTGATGGTGCGGTCATCGTCCAAGTGCCAGCGGGTGAGAGTTTCGCGCCGAAGCTGCTGGCAGAACTGCCCGCTTTAACCGGCGGAGTCACCATCGAGTCGCTGCACATCCGGCGACCCAGCTTGGAGGATGTCTTCCTTAAACTGACCGGACGCTTGATCCGCGAAGAAGAAGGCTCGAAAGATCAATTCAAACTCAATCTACGGCGCATGGGTCGGATTAAATAGGAGGACATCATGGCGACACAATCCATATCCGTCAGCAAACCACAAACCACATCCTACAGCCGTGATCTAGAAGTTATCTACGGCATCTGGCTGCGCGACTTCAAAAAGTTCTGGCGCGAAAAAAGCCGCTTATGGGGTGGCGTGGCCCGCCCGATTTTGTGGCTGTTGATTCTCGGCAGCAGCCTCAAACCAGTCGTCAGCAGCGCCAGCTTAGCGGGTGGCGTGGATTACACCCACTATATTTTCCCCGGTGTCATTGGCCTGACGCTGATTTTCGCCACCATGCAGTCGGCCATCAGCATCATCTGGGATCGCGAGTTCGGCTTCCTCAAAGAAGTCTTGGCCGCGCCAGTTTCGCGCATCGCCATCATCATTGGTAAAGTGCTGGGCGGTGCCACTCAAGCCACGCTGCAAGGCATCATCACCTTAGCCTTTGCCCCCTTGATCGGCCTCACGTTGACACCCATCTCGATCATCGAACTGATCATTGTCATGTTCGGGGTATCCTTCGCCCTCAGTGCCTTGGGTGTGGTCATCGCCAGCCGCATGAGTTCCTTTGAAGGCTTCGGCACCATCTCCAACTTTGTGGTCATGCCCATGTACTTCCTCAGTGGCGGTATCTATCCCACGGCCACGGCTCCGGCATGGATGCAGCCTTTCATCTCGATTAACCCGCTGAGCTACGGCGTGGATGCGCTGCGGCATATCACCATCGGGCAGGGCGCGTTCCCCTTCGGCCTTGATGTGGCCTTCCTCGCGGGCTTCGCCGTCATCATGAGCGTGATTGCGCTGTGGTTGTTCAAGCGAGAATAAAGATTTGCCGCCGACAAACCTGTATATCAGAAGGGGCGTGTAAGCGCCTCTTTTGATTCATGGAACTGTTTCCGAAGCCATCAAAATCACGTATACTGAAACAAAAGCATGAGGAACGGAATGATGGTATTCCAATCACAAATTGCGCCGATCACGGTTGCGCAGCTACAAGAACAGGCTGCATTTCCGGAAAACGCCGACAAATTACTAGAACTCATTGACGGGGAGATTGTCGAAAAGATGCCCGGTTCAACCCGCAATTCGACCCTTGCTTTCAATATGGGATTTTTTGTACAGACTTTTTGCCAAAAAAATAATATTCCTTGTTATGTGAGTATCGGTGATGGCGCTTATAGTGTAAATGGGAATGTGCTTGCGCCAGATTTTGCTTACAAACAAACACCGATGGCTGACGAATACCCTGACCCCGTATCGCCGTTATGGGCCATTGAGGTTATTTCACCTAACGATAAAGCATCTGAAATCCGCAAAAAGCGGCTGAAATATCTGGAGGCCGACATTCTCTATTGGGAAATGTATCCCCAATCCCGCAGCATTGATGTGTACGCCCCCGGACAGACCATGCGTACCATCGGCATCGATGGCATCCTCGATGGTGGTGCGGTATTACCGGATTTTAAAGTATCTGCCAAAGACCTCTGGGGCAAATAATCCTCAGCTACGGCGTGGATTCCCTGCGGCACATCACCATCGCCGAAGGCGCATTCTCCTTCGGCCTCGATGTGGCCTTCCTCGCGGGCTTCGCCGTCATCATGAGCATCGTTGCGCTGTGGATGTTTAAGCGGGAGTAAAGGTTTTGTAGGGAACGGTCTGAGACCGTTCCACTTCCCTCAACCTAACCCCTTCCCGTGACTGTAGGAGCGCAAGGCCTTGCGCTCCTGCCGTTCACTTCCAAAATCTCTTAAACTCAAAAGCATAAAAACCAGTTTTAGGGAAAAACTAGAGAAGTAAACACAATGATTCTGCCTGAACTACAATAAGCGGTACAATTCAGTAAAGTATAAATTTACTATTTCAGAAACTAATATGAATAAGAGTTTATTTGACCCAATCCAAATTCTGTGAGAATTAATTTAGGCGGGTATTATGCCCCATGACAGTCCTTCCGCAATTTTGGATGATGATCCTTTTCAAAACCTTGAACAGGCTTCGTTTTCTCAAGTGCTTCATTCAAGCCAGAAGGTAGGCTGGGATGGAATTGAACTTTTAGTTTATCGCCTTTCTGCGGTTGAAGACTTATCGATCATCCCTGAACAGACTTTTCATCAGGATAGTATTACGCTTCACCTCGAAGGCAGTCTTGATTTAAAACGACATCATGAGGGACGCTGGTTGCAGGGGCTGTCTTTACCCGGCGGTTTGTGCCTCGTTCCAAAATATGCGCCTATTTTGTATCACTGGACTAATGTTGCAACTGCCCTAAGCATCTTTTTTACACCATCCTTTATAACCGATATCATCTATCAAATCGGTCGAGGGGATCCTCTTCGTGTCGAATTACGCGACGATTTCAACTTCCGTGATCCTCTGATCGAGCATATCGGACGCGCATTAGTTGCGGAACTGCAATCGGGCGGGCTGGCAGGGCGCTTATATGCCGAGTCCCTAGCGCACAGTATGGCTATTCACATGCTGCGGAATTACGCCAATATCATTCCAATCCTCAACCTACCGCAAGGTACACTGCCTATAGCGCAGATACGACAGGTGAGAGAATACATTCAAGCACATTTGGTGGAAAATATTGGTCTATCGGAACTGGCTGCAATTGTGGGCCTCAGTCCCTCACACTTCGCCCGCTTATTCAAGCAGGTTACTGGCTATGCACCCCATCAATATCTCATTTTGCGCCGGCTGGAACTGGCTAAGAAGCTATTGGAACGCTCCCATTTAACCATTGCCGATGTGGCACAAACAGTCGGCTTTTACGACCAGAGTCACCTCATCCGACATTTCAAGCGTGTATACCGCATTTCCCCTCAAATGCTGCGACATGGTCGAAACGTACACTAAGCTGCATAAAACGTACAAGTCTGCCATAAGCCAATCCCTCATAATTCAATTGACTTGGAAGCCGTTGGACTGCCAATAGCAGTCAGCGAAGCGACTTGCTGATGGCAACCAGTCAGATCCATTCACAAAATTTTATGGGGAGAATACGATGAAACGATTGCGTTTATTCGGTGTAACAATTATGGTTTTGCTGTGTCTCACATCGGTAGTGGCTTTTGCACAGGATGCCACACCAGAAGCTACTGAGGCCGCTCCACCGGCAATCCCAACCAAAGCCCTCATGCCTTGCCCGGCGGATGTCACCGCAGCGACGGTTTGCGACATGATCGCCACCAAAGCCGAAGATATGGTCGGTGTCTGGTCGGTTTATTTTGGTGCCCAACCTGCATTTCTTCGCTTCAATGCGGACGGCACATGGGTGACCGGCGACACAGCGGAAAGTACCTCAGCCGCTTCCGTCGAAGGCTATCCGGCTGGTACATCCAGCTTTGATGCAGATGGTGTGTGGACGACCCTCTATACCCCGCTGCCGAACTGCCAATCGGGTCGCTATCTCGTGCGCATAATCATGGTTGGTGGCAAGCCCGTTGCGCTCAATCTCGCACTCGTCGAGGATTGCTTTCCGCCACGCCAGTCGGATTATGGTTACACCATGCTCAGGGTCGGCGAGTAAATCGAAAATCAGCACTAATAGTTTACGATGAGATCATGCCAAACTTTCGGCATGATCTCATTTGTATTACCAACCACTATATGAACCCATTCTTCAAATAACTCCACTTTTAACAGAGGTAAGGCGCTCTTCTACGAAATAAGGCGTGATAACCCCTTTTACCTCACTTATTTCGAATTTCCTCCATAAACGCCCACACAGCAGATCAGATTTATTCGTATTCAGGTTTAAATTTACAAACCTGCTCTACCGAATTCCAACCATCTACCAACCCATTTAACAATTCAACTCCCTCAAAATGGTTAATGCCAACACGCAAATAGAGTTACCAAATGTTCTTCCAAATGGTAACCCATTCGCTCTCCGCCTGTTGTACGATTGTTACCGGAGCGTCTGCATTTGCTCCCTCCCCTGTACACGGGCTATCGGCGGAATGAGCCTGCGAAGATAGCCGATGTGGGTTGGGGTTAGGGG
>JACDGI010000008.1:9216-37415 GCA_013821665.1 Anaerolineae bacterium | reverse complement strand
AGCTTGGCGAGAGCGATATACTGCGATGGAGTCTTATCGGTTTGGAAGGCGATACTCAATTCGCGCATGGAGTTATTTGACTCCGCCGAAGGCCGCGAACCGGCTGTGTTTGTGCAGCACATCCACGGTGCGGAAGCCCACCGAGCGCATCAAATCCAACTGGTACATCAAGGGGCGCGGACTGTCTTCCATCTCGATCCAACCAAAGACGGTATCGCGAAAGGCCGCATCCTGATGCTGCACCAGATAATCCCCGTGTAAACGGTGCATGGTGGCATTCAATTCCGGTATGCTCTGCTCGATCAAATCATAAATCCACAACGAGCCGCCGGATTTAAGCGCCTGATACAGCTTGGCAAACACTGCTTCCCACTCGGCATCCTCACGCAAGTGGTGCAGGACTGCCGACGCGACAAGAATGTCGTACTTCTCCTGCCCGATGTCAGCCTCACGAATATCACCCTGTAACAAGGTGATTGTGCCCGCCCCGGCTTGCTGCACTCGATCCCGCGCCCGTTCTAACATAGGCTGGCTCAGATCGAGCAAGGTCACATCCAACGCCGGTGAGTATTCCAACAGCTTCAGCACATAATTGCCGCCTCCACAGCCCACATCCAACACGGATTTAGCCTGTGGTGTCGCCAGCGCAGCCGCTTCCGCGATGAGCGTCATGCTCATCACCGAGTCCATCTGGGCGGTGTTGCCAGAATCCGAATTGGAAAAGCGCTCGACACTGTTGTCAAAACGTTCTTTGATTTGTTCGACGGTTGATTTGGGCATCATGATATTCCGTTGATTAAGCCGTAAGTTTAGGGGAGCAGTTCAAAAAAGTCACAATGAGATGGACGGTAAACCATAAAATCCCGATGGTCAAAGGTATAGATTTCGCAGATGTCGTGACGTTCCGCTATCGCCATGAGTGCGACATCTACAAAATCAAACTGATTATCGGCGTAATCTACCATAATCGCGTCCATGCGAGTCATATCATCAGCAGTCAGATTTTCGATATAGAACATATTTGAACGCGTTAGTTGGAAAGCACGAATCGCGGCATCATAGTCCATCCGAGTAGCAGCCATATAGAAAAATTCAGGCAACACAGGTGCAGGAATAATTCGCTTGATTTTAGAGTCGCGCATTGCAGCTAATGCCGCTTGGTGATGGATGTCATCCGGAAATACTAAAGCCAAAAGTAAATTCGTATCAATCAGGGCGGCCATATTTCCTCGCCATCGTTTCGCGGACGCTCGTCGAAGCATCAGTAACTTTGCTATCCGCAAACAGATTAACGAGTGTCTCTAACGGGTCAGGTGGCAGATGAACATCGTCCTTTTCCGATTTAAAACGTGGAATACCTTCATGGTCAATCAACCAAAAAACCTTATCAAGTTCTTCGTCAGTCAGTGCTAATCGTTCTGTATCGCCCACTTTTAGCCAATAACGTCGAGCGATCCGGTAAAGTTTCGGTCGTAAGCTACGAATAGCCGCGCGATATTGCTCAACATCAGTTGGCTCTGTTGTATCGGGTGGGAGTTCAATATCCGCATCTGTGAGGCTTTCAGCGGGACGCGGTGGCAGGTGGCGCGGATCACCCTTCGGTTCATAGCGCTCTACGAGATCGGCAAGGAGTTCTGCTTCAGGTCGTTTTTGTTGACGAGCAATCGCCCGAATACGTGAGGCAAGTGGTTCACTAACAATGAGCTGTCCCATAATCAACGTACTCCGTAACTTGCACTAACCCTATTATAACGCAGCGCTGATTTTGCCCTAGCCAACCGGATTATTGAAGCAATGCGACGTTTGACTTTAGAACTGAAAGTTGCGAGCTTCCTGCTCGACACGCTGACGATATTCTTCCATATTGATGAGGGTCTTGTTATGGCGTGATTCTTCGGCTGCGAAGGCCAGCAAATGACTCTCAAGCGATTCACGCGCGGTAGTGATGCTGTCATCAGGCGTGCCATTGACCGCGTTTACAAAGCTGCGCACAATCCCGAAATCGCCACCCCCATGTCCACTGTGGTCACGGTCAACCACCGGAATATTTTCGATTTTTCCCGTCAAATGATGGTGAATGCGAATTTCATTACCCGAACTTGAGAACTTGCCGTATAACGTGGCTTGGGTGCCATCGTAACGCATCGTCCGGCATTCCTCGTCGCCCTGACCGTTCATGGTTAAGGTCACGCTGGTGCCATCTTCCAGTTCCATATTCACCACTTGATGATCCACCACGTCATTATCACAGTGGTAAACGCAGCGTCCGTACCAGCCTGTTTTCAATTCTTCCAAGCGGGCTGCGGCTGAAGGAATAATGGTGACAGCGTTGTAAGGCCAATCATTTTTGTCACTGACATAGAGTTTTGTGGCTTCGTACTTGCAAGTCTCCGCTGCGGGACAGCCATCGGTGCAGCGTTTTGGAGCGTCTATAGGGGCATTTTCGGGACGGAAATGCGTCAGCGAACCAAAGGAACTGAGTGAAATCACCTTCTTGCGCAGTAACCAGTACAAAATATCAAAATCATGGCAGCACTTCGAAAGCAGCATGGGGCCGGAAGTGGCTTCGTTACGCCACTGACCACGCACAAAACTATGCGCCATATGCCAATAAACAAGGTTCTCGGCATGTGTCACGCTGACGATACGCCCCAGCACACCCGAATCAATCACCTCGCGTAGTTTTTGCCAGAACGGGCTGTAACGTAAGACGTGGCAGACTTGGAGCAAACGACCTTGTTCCTCTGCCCGCTGCACCAGCTTGATATTCTCATATAAAACGGGCGACATCGGTTTTTCAAGCAGGACATCGTATCCAGCTTCGAGCATTTTCATTGTGGATTCAAAATGCAGTCGATCCATCGTGCAGTTGAGGATCGTCGCGGATTTCTTTTCGCCGGATGCAATGAGCGACTGCCAATCATTGAAAATCATATCCGGTGCAATGTCGTGAGCCGTTACCGCACGCTCACGGCGCAGTTCATCCGGTTCTGCAACGCCGACTACATCCAATTCGCGTGGATATTCGACACCAAATTTGCCATACCCATATCCGCGTCCACCAGCGCCCACAATAATTGTTTCAACAGCCATCAGTCTGCTCTTTCGATAAATCTAATCTGCTATATTGTTCGTAAAGTGTGCTGTGAGATAATCAATATCAATTAGCACAACGGGCGGTGTACATTTTGAATGCACAATCAGGCATCTTTTGCACCTGCCTTAGCCGAGATGTTCATTCTAACACCTCAGCTTTTTTGAAACACTTTCGATGGACTCATTTGAAACGAGAATAATTTTATGGCTTTCACCATTTACATCAGCAACACCAGCTCCGAACTCGATAACGTCCGCGCGGTTTTGCTCCAACAAATCACCGAGAAGGGCATGACCGCCGATTGGCTCAACGATGACGAGCGCCAGCGCCCTGATATGCTGGATATTGTGCGCCGGAAAATCGCCTCAGCCGATGCCTTTATCAGCCTTGTAACCTATCTACACGGCTGGACACCAGCCGATACGGGCAGCAAATCCCTGACGGAAATCGAGTGTGATTTAGCGCTAGAAGATGTGAAGCCCAGTGCTATTTTGCTGCCCGAAGCCAACAGCGATATTGATACTTACTTGCGGATGCAAGCGCTCGACCAAACCGATGCCGAGCGCGCCAGCCAGCAAGCCTTCTGGCAAAAACTGCAAGAACGGGGAGCAGCCATCACCTACAGTGATGTAACCGATTTTTCGCGTAAGTTGACGACTATCCTCACGCGCTGGTCAACGCAAGCACCTCCACCACCCTCTACGCCACTACCAGCAGCCGAAAGCGCACCGAGTTTATCACGCGACAAACGTGACAATTTATTCGCGACCGATACCATCAACATTGACGAATTGGCTGAAGTGGTCGCCGAAAAAACTGCCGCCAAAATAGAGGAAGTCCAACAAAAGCGTGACCAAGAATTGGCCGAGCAAACCCTCAAATACAACGAGGCGCTTAAGCTAAAACCCGGTGAATTGGTCTTCGGTAAGCCCTCCTCATCCAGCCAATTTATGGGTGACATTTTTATGATTATGCCCTTCGCGGATGCCTTCAATGGTATTTATACCGATGTCATCCGTCCGTTGGTTAAAGACTTGGGCTTGAGCATCACACGCGGGGATGAATTTACCTCGGCCAACGGAATCATCATGGAGGAAGTCTGGTCGGCGCTGAATAACTGCCAGTTCGTTATCGCGGAAATCACCGGTGGGAACGACAACGTGTTTTATGAACTCGGCATCGCACACACGCTGAACAAACCCGCTCTCCTGATTACGCAAGCAACCAAACCGGAATCAGTGCCGTTTGATATTCGTCACCTGCGCTACATCCAATACGACAACACCGTAGCGGGTGGAGGCAAGCTGCGTGATGACCTCAAAGCCAGCATCACCCGACTCTTGAGCGATTTGCACGAAGGCTGGGGCAAACAAACAACCCCTTAACCGTGATCGTAGTCGGAAAAATCTGGTACTTCGGCTGGTGGTTGGATATTGAGCTTGAGTACCCAACCGGTTCCGAGCTGGCACAAATAACTCATCATATCGGCGACTTGCTGGGGCGAGTAACGCATCTGATTGGATTTCAGCCACCAATTAACGATGCCCAGTTCGGCTCCGGCCAGATAACTGCTGATGAGATCGGGTGGGATGTTGCCAGCCGTACCGTTATACATGACCTTATCCACGATCTCCGTTTTCATAATGATGCCGAGGTACTCTAGCACCATCAATACAAACGCGATTGAGCCTTTATCACTCAACATCACGCGATAAAAATCTGCATAATCGGCCACATGCTGGAAATCCGAGGCATCGGCTTGGGTCAAATCGCTCAGCACGTCAGCCATATTGGAATGCTTATGGGAGTCACTCTGGCGCTGCACCAGATCGTCATAAATCTCGCGCAAGCTGGAAAACAGCAAATCCTGTTTGTCCTTGAAGTGCAGATAAAAGGTCGGGCGGGCGACGTTGGCGCGGTCGGTGATGTCCTGCAAGCTGATAGCCTCATACCCTTTTTCGGGAATGAGTTCCAGCAGTGCATCACGCAGCAGTTGGCGCGTTCGTTCCTTACGGCGATCTTCTTTACGAGGAGGAGCTGCTTCCATTTATAGACATCCTGTTCATTAAATTACAAACACTAAAAATTCGTTGTTGACAGCTTCAAATAGGTTGTTATGATGTTAATTATACGACAGGTTGTAAATAAAATGCCAACACGTCATTGGCAAAAGGATCAATCTCATGGCTGCTCAAACACTTCCTCCCGGCCCACAAGCCGCCCGTAATATCATTCAAATTCTGCAACTCATGCGCAATTTTCAGCGCGATCTGCTGGGTTTTACCGGCGGTAACTTCGCCCGCTATGGTGGCATCTGGAAGATCGAAGCGGGTAAAGAAACCCAGTATATGATCGCTGAACCTGATTTGATCCAAGAAATACTCGTCAAACAGTCCGATAAGTTCAATAAGAGCAGCGATTACAAAAACACCGATAAAGGTTTGGCACGTTTCCTCGGCAACGGTTTGGTGACGAGTGACGGCGATTTTTGGAAACGCCAGCGCAAGTTGGTGGCTCCGGCTTTCCATACCAAACGCATCGAAGCCTACGCTCAAACGATGGTGGATGCGACACAGGCCATGTTGGATCGCTGGCAGGGACAAACCAAGCTGGATATTGACGACGAGATGATGCGTGGCACCTTGCAAATTGTGGTGAAAACCTTGTTCAACGTCGATATTTCGGCGGATGCCAAACGGATCGGTGATGCGATGTCGGCCTTACAAGAACTGGTGGGTAACAACAGCATGGTTGAGGCTTTCCTGCCACTGTGGGTGCCGACTCCACAACGGGCACGTTCTAAAAAGGCCGTGCGTGATCTGGATGAGATTGTATACAGGCTGATTACGGAATGGCGTAAAGTTGGTAAGGACAACGGTGATCTCCTTTCGATGCTGCTGCTGGCCCGTGATGACGATGGCAACGGCATGAACGATAAACAGGTGCGGGATGAAGCGGTGACGCTGTTCCTTGCCGGACATGATACGACAGCCAACACGTTGAACTGGACATGGTATCTGCTGGCGCAAAATCCCGATATTGAGGCCAAACTGCACGACGAAATTGATACGGTGCTGGGCGGAAATTTGCCCACATTAGCCGATTTGCGACGACTGCCTTACTCGGAAATGGTCATCAAAGAGTCAATGCGCTTGTTCCCACCGGCCTATTTCTTCGGACGGGTGACGATTGACGATGTTCAATTGGGGGATTTCTTTGCGCCCAAGGGAACCGGCATCGGTGTTTCCAGCTACTCGGTTCATCGTGACCCGCGCTTTTGGGATGAGCCAGAAGCCTTCCGACCAGAGCGTTTTAGCCCTGAAAATGCTGAGAACATTCGTAAGTACGCCTATATTCCTTTCGGCGGCGGGCCACGCGTGTGCATCGGTAACAGCTTCGCCATGATGGAAGCCGAATTGATGCTGGTGATGATTGCCCAACGTTACCAAATGCGGCTGTCACCGGGGCAAGTGGTCGAGCCTAATCCCCTGCTGACGATGAAGCCCAAGGGTGGTTTGCCGATGCGTATTGAGGAGCGGAAGGTTAGTCGTCCGCAATCCGTATCCAGCCAAAAGCTCGAAGCCGTTTAAGGAAAGTTAAACCTTAGAAGGTTAAGGCGGTGAGTATAAGTTCACCGCCTTTTGATTCGGCATGACAGTTGGCGAAGTTGGCAATTTTGGTGATTGGGGTTGTCGCCGCCAACTTTGCCAACTGAGGTAGGTTCTGAACGAGAAACAACACTTTGATAGGCTTCAAAACGTGGCGATTTCGCCAGTTATCGCCATTGTAAAAGCGGATTTTTGCCAACATTTAGGGTGATGCCTCTCCAGCACATAAAACATCACCCTTTATAATAGAACACAAAAGCTAATTTGTCGATTTGTTTTCGGTTAGAAAGTGGATGAGATGCGGTAATAAGTAAAGTTTTTAGCGATTTTATCAACTGCGGGTTAATTGTTCTCGCACACACGGCGCAACAAAAAACCCTGCTAGTATCAGGGCTTAAAAATACATGATCGCATTAGTTGTTTGGCAAGCTTGCGGGTTTAGTTTTGTCTTTACTCACCAAATAATTCACTCTCTATCTCTATCCAATATGGACAGACGACGCACAGATTGACATTTCTCCCATCTTAAAATACAGTAAATTTATAAGGTTACAAATTTCACAATGAGTGAATAACATGAATATCTACGTTGAGACGTTCATTGCTGGCTCAATAGATGAACTATGGGACAAGACCCAGCAGCCCGAACTCCATCAACGTTGGGATTTACGTTTTACCGAAATCTGCTATCTCCCGCATACGGATCAAAATCTCCCGCAGCAATTTTTGTATAAAACGCGGATCGGCTTCGGTTTAGCCATCAGCGGCGAGGGCGAAACCGTAGGCACACGCCTCAGCGATCACCAGAGAACCTCTGCCCTGAAATTCTGGTCAGCCGATCCAAAGTCGCTCATCAAAGCAGGATCAGGCTATTGGAAATATGAGCAAGGGGCAAAGGGTGTCCGTTTCTTGACAGGGTATGACTATGAAACTCGTTTCGGCGGCGTGGGGCACAGCTTTGATCGGCTGATCTTTCGCCCGCTAATCGGTTGGGCAACCGCTTGGAGTTTTGACCGACTCCGCTTGTGGATCGAAGAGGGAATTGATCCAGCGGTATCGCTCTCGAACAGCCTGATTCATGCATTTGCCCGCTTCACGCTGGTCTTGATCTGGCTGTATCAAGGACTCGTTCCGAAACTGCTGTTTTTGCATTCCGACGAATTGGCGATGATGGGAGCGAGTAGCTTACCGCCTGCTCTAATACCGCTGGCCGTTCGTGGTTTCGGACTGATGGAGGTAGTGTTTGCGTTTTTTTTACTGGTGACGTGGAATCGGCGCTGGACGCTTCTGGTCAACCTCCCTTTGATGATTCTAGCGACGTTGGGTGTCGCATTGACCGCGCCACACTACCTGATTGCTGCATTTAATCCCGTGACCTTGAACGGTTCGGTAATAGTTTTGGCGCTGATTGGTTATCTTGCAGGTGTTAATCTGCCGTCCGCGCGCCGCTGCATTCGTCAGGAGAAGAAATCATAAAGTCGATTTATGAGCGTGTCTTAGGTGCAGACTTTAAGCGTCTTCATCCGCAAATTCAACGGCGCTTTGGGATCACAAGCGCCGATCATCTTGCGAGCATCGGGCATGGGGTGATGGATGAAGTTTGGCATGGTGCGCCCTATACGCTGCCTTTTCTGTATATTGGGGCATGGCGCAGAATTATGTTTCCAGAGCGCGGTCAGCACGTCCCATTCACCATCCAGAATTACGCCTTTGTCGATCCGCTTGGACGTGAAACCGTGACGTGGATTCGTACTTTCGAGATGAGCAAAACGCGGCGCTTTGACGCTTATATGATCTACAGCGAACGGCGGGCTTGTGTGGTCGATTACATGGGCAGTCACGAGCATCTCGCTGTCGATCTGGAAATGTCGGTTGATGACAAAGGCGGCTTGCGGCTGCGATCTGGCGCACAGCGCTTCTACGAAGGCATAATCGGGTTTCGGTTTCCACTGTTTTTCTCAGGCATTGCCGACGTTTGCGAATGGTACGACGATACGATGGGAAAATTCCGCATCGAGGTCAATGTTCACAACCGTACTTGGGGAAAGCTGTTTGGTTATCACGGCACGTTTGATGTCGAGTGGCGCGAAACCACACAAACTCCAGCCGATATTCTGCCAATACGTTACGAACAGCGGGAATGAAGCCGCGTCGTCAGGCAGAAAGCTATTTCGTACGCAGCGCTTCCCAACTCATATCCGATTTCTAAATAATCGGTACCCTTCTTGGCGACGTTTAGAGCCTGCATGATATTGGCGAGGCCGCGCGTGAATCCGTTATCAATCATCTCGCAATTTACTAATGTAGGCATATATTTCATTGGCAACCTCGTCAAAGGAAACGATTTTTTCCTCGTTTATCTCAGAATCAAGACCCTTAATGGTTGTAACAGTGATGTTATAGGCGATGCCATCACAATATAAGCTGATCTCCCGATTTTCAGCAGGAAACCATCTCAAACTCATTAATGATTTCATTGGTACAATGTTTTTTAGTTGCGGATGCTCACGCAGTTTGGGAATTATCGCTAGTGTTGCCTCAATTGTAGCCAGATATGATTTGTGTCTTTCAGATGAAGGATCTCGGCTGAGAGCGTCTTGATCCCACCTGCGAAACATCTCACAATTCGCAATAATCCATTCCCATGTGAAATCAGGAAAAGTTTTCATTTCAAGTTATCCCCAAAATACGCGGATGAGGCACTAATCCTTAGCTGCCAGTAACGCCTGTGTGATGTTGGCGAGGCCGCGCGACAGCTCATCCTTGGACGGCCAGCCGAAGCCGACGCGCATGTGCGCCCGATCCGACTCAAACCAATGACCGGGGCCAGTGAAGGTTTTATAAATTGTGTTCAGCAGCTTATAAAACTTCTCGACATCCACACCCGAATCCGGTTTGATGCGTGGGAAGCAGACACATCCACCCTGCGGCTCGACCCATTCAAAATCGGTCTGCTCGGCCATCCATGCTTTGGTAATGGCGAAGTTGGTATCAATATGCTGGCGGATACGCTGGAGATGTTCGGCTTTACGGGCGAGAAATTGGTAGGCGATTTCCTCATCGACCACCGAGTTCGAGATGAAGATTTGTTCCTTGGCGGCGAGGAAGGTTTGCATGAGAGTCTTATCACGGCAGATCAGCCAGCCCATGCGGATGCCGGGGAGTCCATAGGTTTTGGAGAGTGACGACACGCTGATGACGCTCGGTGACAGTGCGGCAGCCGGTGGCAGCACTTTACCGAAACTCATCTCACGGTAGGTTTCATCGAACAGCAAGCGGCAGCCTTTGGCCTCGACAGCGGCGATCAAACGCATGAGTTCGGCTTCGGTAATCATGCTGCCAGTGGGATTATGCGGGCAGGTCAGGCTGACGAGTTTGGTCTGTGGGGTGATGCGGCTGGCGATGTCGTCCACATCAATGCGGAAGCCGTTGTCGAAGGTCAGTGGATAAAAGTCCATCTCGCAGCCCATTTGTCGCGGTGTCTCGATGTTGGTAGCGTAGTTCGGGAAGGCCACCAGCAGACGATCACCGGCTTGCAGCAGCGAGGTCGACACGATGAACAAGGCTGCTGCCGCGCCAACCGTCATCAACACGTCGTCGGGTTGCAGGTTGGGATGCTCAGCAGCGATCAATTCGCGCAGTTCGGGCTTACCGTAATGGTCGCCGTACATCAGCACCAGACCATCGAGGTTGATGCCGAGGTCGCTGATCAGGCCATCGGTGACGGAACTTTCAGCGAGGTTGCAATCAATGTTGCCGTATCCAAACTGCTCAGGTGATTCAACTTCAATCGGCATCCGGCGGTAGCGCATGAGTGTGTCCTTTGGTGAGGGTATATGTCATGCCGCGATTGTACCCAATTTTTAGCCGTCTGATTGCACTGTATACTTCCGCAAGCGGCTGTAGTCGAAAACGCAGACCATATTATTACTCTCGCCGCCCACACCCTCATAAGAATTGACGGTCAGGAAACCCGAACTATCCGGCAGCCATGTCAAGTCCATCAGCGGCAAATCGCCCTGTGTGTAATAAGGCACATCACCGCCGATGGGCAGCCCCGTATTGAGGCAAATCGTCACCTTTTGCGGCGCTTCTGGGATTTTGATGATCGGACTGAGGGTTCCGCTTGCCAGTTCCACGACTTCGAAATCGGTATCGTTCAGTTGAGCCGCCGCGTAACGTCCATCAGGACTCACCCACAGCAGCGACGAAGGCACCGGATAACTTTGCAGCAGTTTGCCATCTGACAGGCTGTAAATTTTCAACACAGTGCTGTTGTCGTTGATGTCGTCGGGATGGTTGAGGGTGGCGATATACAGACTTTTGCCATCGACCGAAAACGATGGAAATGAGCCAAGCGTTTTCGGCTGAGCATCAATCTGAAAGCGTTGTATTCCGGTCTGCAAATCAAGGATGTGGAAGCTGGCCGTATCAATCGCTACCGCCAACGTGTGAGCGTGGTTATAAACGGTGGATGCGGGTGTGCCAGCGAAAGCGAGGATCAAGCTGGCGAGTTTGTCTTTGGTCAGCAGCGTCAAACTGGATGTGGCGACATTGCCCGAATCAGCGCGTAGATGCAGATTATGAGTATCTTTGCTGGTGCTGTCGTTATAAATAAGATCCAACATGCCATCGGGGGTGAAGGCCAAAGGCACGGCTTCGGCATCCATAAAACTGGCTTTGAGGCTCGACATACCATCGGTGAACATATTAGTGTCGTCAACCAGCGCCTGACCATCCGCCACCTTGAAGCCGCGCAGACCATAGGGTTCGGTGCCGCAGTTGTCCATCAACAGCCATATTTGCGTTTGTGTCGGGTCAAGCGTGGCGCTCACCGGACAGTGGAGGCCAATATTGTATTCGGCGGTTTTCGTCACGGTGATGGCAGTCGATTGGGCGCTGGCAGGTTGAGCAAGGGCTGCAAATAACAGGGCCAGAAGGACAAATAAGGTCAGGAATGGGCGCGAGCAAAAACGGTTTATCATTATGGATTCAGCTTGTTAATCGGATTTGCGCTATTGTAGTGGCAAGCGGAGGCGGGGTCAAAAGTGATTGTAGGATGATCATAACAGGTGTATAATATATTTTGTAATGGATGAGACCGTCTTTTCACGATGTTGTACCACAAAACGCCCCTAAAACTTTTACGACGGCCTCCGTTCGATAAAAGGAAACGACAATGACGACCAATACCTTTCAAACTCAGGCATTTATCGCAGCATTGGCACAGGACTCCCGCCTTCAGGCTCAATTTGAGTTGGCATCACCGACCAGCTTAGGCGCGGTTGTGGATTTCGCCAGTGCGCAAGGTTACCAATTTACCAAAGAGGAATTGGAAGCGACTTTCGAGCAGGTTCCAAACAGCGCGGTTGTGGAACAATTACGCCAGTATGTCGGCAGTTTGCCAATGGAAAGTGGCATCATCCGCAATCTTTTCTCGCGCTACTTCGGCTTTAGACTGCCATCGCCCCAACCCTCGCGCCTGATGTAGTATGAGCCTCGTGCTTATCCACATCAATTCTAGGGATATGAACTAGCGTAAACATAGCTCATATCCCTGTGAATTGACATCTTTCTTGCTTTCTATGGCGTAGTCGTTGGTGTTGGCTTCACACTGACTGACAGAACAGATGCATCAGCCCGCTTGTACCGTCGCGGTCGCCTCTGGAGCCTGTTTATCACTAAAAATGGTTTCCAACTGTGGCAGCACCGACTTGAGCGCGTAGGGCAAACTCAACGGTGAGCTAAAACCAATCGCGTTTTCTGTTTCCACGTCGAAGTAGGCCACCCGTCCTTCTTTGACTGCTTGTAACTTACTGAAAAGGGGTTCCTTTTCCAGTGTTTCCCGCCCACCTTCGATGAACTGCAAATTGAGAATGGCGATCAAATCGCGGTCGAGCAAGCTAACCTGTTCAGTGCTGATATTGGCATAGAATGATGTACCAGCGATATCGACCAGTTCTTGCGGGACGACAAAACCCAGATCAGAGAAGAAACGTCCACGGCTGTCCTGAGAAGTATAAAAACCGTAAGTACCGGCTGAGAAGTAAGTCACTGCGACCGTTTTTCCTTCAAATTGTGGGTTTTGGGTGCGTGCATCCGCAAACAACGCTTCGACATCGGCAACGGCTTTTGCGGCTGTCGCGGACTTGCCGACTGCATCGCCAACCTCTTGGGTCGCTGCCTGCCACGGCATCCCGAAGTCAATGTATTCATCTGTCTGAGCGATGGTCGGTGCAATCTGCGACAGGAGTTTGTACTCATCTACGGTAATGCCCGAAGTCACGGCGCTGATGAGATCTGGCTTCAGTGCGAGAATCGCCTCGTAGTTGAGCGTACCGAAAGGCATATTCAGCACAATCGGATTGTCGCCGACGACTTTATCCTTGGCCCACGGGAAAATGACGTTGGTCTCGTCGCCATACCAGTAACGCGCCGCAATCGGTGTTACACCCACCGCCAGCAGCAGATCTTGTTCGGTGTAACCAATGGCGACCACACGCTTGGGTGCTTGAGTGATGGTGGTGCTGCCAAATTTATGCACAATCGTCACCGGGAAAACCCCGTCGACGCGCTCAGGTGTTGCGGTAGCCTCTGCGGTGGCATCCTGAGCCGTAACGGGCAGCAGCCCCAAAACACCTACCAGCAAAAATGAAATTAAAATCAAAACGGTCGAACGCTTATTCATCTACATCTTCCTTGAGTTAATTGGTTTCTATAGCTTCGGATCGTGCTTCACGCCGCGCCGAATGCTTGTGAAATTACGTACATTGAGAGGAGGTTACCTGAACCAATAGGGGATTTCCACGCAGCGGATTAAGTTATAGTTCTCGGCTGAGAAGGTTAAAAAGAGGTTGTGATTAATTTTGATGTGGATGAGTTGTGAAAAAGTGTCGACTTCGACAAAACCATTTCAAAGACTGCGGTTAACTTTCTTTCGTACCCTAACGCATCTGTAACCTACCGCCATGCTAAACGGTAGAAAAAAGGTGTCATGCACATTCGCTTTAGACCAGCATTCGCATCGGTTGTTATGGGTGCGGCTGCACTTTGGATTCCAAAGCGGCGAGTTTGGCTAAGGCAGCGCTCCATTCAGCATACTGGTCAGGGATAGCTTTGACAGTCGTGCGATCAAAGACGAAGCGGTAGCTGTCAAGCATATGCTGATGATCGTCAGGGAAGTCGGCAGAGCAGTCTTCCACGATGGCTGTTAGAAATCCGCTTTGAGCCGCCGTGGTAGTGGTTAAAAAGACGCAGGTTGAGGTGACCAGTCCGGCGGTCAGCAGGAAGCGTTTGCCGCGCTGGCGCAGTAAGGGGAGCAGGTCGGGAGTCAGGAAGCCGTCAAACGTGTGTTTGGTGATAACCGTTTCGCCGGGGGCTTCGAGGGCGAAGGGCAAGGTGTCGATGCCCGGTGTGCCCGCGATACAGGGAATGCGCCCACGCAGCTTGTACTTGAGCATCCAATCGGACATATCCGGCTGAAAGCTGGCACGCAGGTGGATCACGTCGATGCCTTCAGCGCGGCACAACTTGAGCAGACTGGCAACGCGCGCCGGAAATTTCGGGAAATGCTCGGCGATTTCCATCGGCCAGAAGTCATACTGCACATCGATCAGCAGCAGGGCGAACACTTCCCAATTGCGTTGAGTTTTGGTCATGGGCTTTCCTTAGCATAATAAGATAAAAGATTTTACGCAGAGATCCACTGAAAATAGTATTGATGGCTATACATAGAGTGGCAACTGAGCCGTAAAGGTTGTTCCGACCCCTTCTTCACTGTCTACCGCAATTGTCCCACCATGAAGCTCGATATAAGCTTTTACAATCATCAGGCCAAGTCCGCTACCCTGAATATTTTTAACATTCGATGCCCGATAAAAAGGTTCGAATAAATACTTTAGATCCACCTTCGGAATACCAAAACCAGTGTCACTAATTTTAAAGGTTATGAACTGATCATCATTGGCGATATGAAAATGTACATCTCCCCCCTCAGGCGTATATTTGAAGGCGTTGGATAGTAAATTCACAAGGACATATTGCAACAGATGTTCATCTGCCTTGATTTGTAGAATACTGGCGACAAAATCAAAATGGTGCTGATGTTGCTGCTCATCCATTCCAATTACGTCCTCCCATACACGATCACAAAAGATTTTGAGGTCAAAAAGCCGGGGACAAAAAGGAAACTTTCCAGCATCAATCTTACTCAGTGTCAGAACAGCTTCCAGTAAGTCCACCATATGCACAACCTGTGACTGGATTTGTTTGAGCTTCTGGCTGCGTTTTTCAGGCGATAGTCGATCAAAATAAGTCTCAAGTGTATGGGCAGTCATATTGATGACGGCTAATGGTGTGCGAAAATCATGCGAGGCGGTTGCGATGAAGCGCTGCTTCATTTCAATGACCTCGCGCTCTTTTTCGATTTCGATACGCAGTTGTGTGGCTTGCAAGCGCATTTCGTCGATTTTGCGACGGTCAGTGATGTCTCTGGAAATGCCAACTAACCCGACAATCTCGCGCGTATTGTCGTCATAAAGCGGTACTTTGGTAATTAACGCGAAGCGTTTGCTGCCATCGACAGCCGTTGTTATACGCTCTTCGTTGGTAACACTTAGTCCGCTATCCATCACCTGAAGATCGTCGGCATGAAACTGTTCTGTCACTGCATTATCAAACACTTCAACTGCCGTTCGACTAATGATCTCCTCAGGCATAAGTTTGGCTCCAGCGGCATGAGCACCATTGCTCTCAACTAAATGACCCTGTCTATCTTTAATGAAAATATAGTCAGGGATGTTGTCGAGCAGAGTACGGAGTAGATTGCGCTCCTGTGCCATTGCCAGTTCAGCTCGTTTGCGTTCACTAATATCATGCACAACGCCGATAATTCCGATGATCGATTCATTTTCCCATTTGGCGAATGCGCTAATAGACAACCAATGTCCATTGATTTCCACATCATTCGAGAATTTTTCGCCGAAGTAAGCCGCTTGAAATCTCATTTTGGCCTCTTCTGTGTCCGGGAAAAGCAAAAGTAATGACTTTCCAATCAGATCGCTCGGCGAATACCCCAGTATTTCCTCTGTGTGGCCTGCTACAAAAGTGAATTTGGTGTCGATGTCCAGCGAAAACACGATGATTGGGGTTGACTCGACAATTGTCAGCAGCCGAAGTTCACCTTCGAGCATGGCTTTAGTACGTTCTTTGATCATCTCTTGCAGGTGGTTCTGGTATTGCAGGAGTTCCCGTTGGGCTTGCCAGCGCTCAACCGCATGTGTGACGATGATGGGCAGCGCGATCAGATAATTTCCTTCGCGGTCCTTAGCCAGAAAATCATAAGCTCCTGCTTTCATCACGTCTACCGCAATTTGCTGATCGCTTGAGACGGTAATCACAATAATGGGCATATTCTGGGCAGCTTCGAACAAATCTAGACTCGTGCCATCGCCCAATATGTGGTCCATCAGCGCCACATCAAACGACTGGGAAGCCAATATTTTTTTAGCTTCTGCAACCGATCCAGCAATTGTGTAATCATAAGGCAGGTCTTCGCTTCGAACAAAACGTTCAAAAGCCATCCGATCAACTCGATTATCTTCAACCAAGAGGACTGTATAGCGCCTAATCATCTTCAACCTCTGCCTCTACATCAACTGGCATTTCACTTAAAGTCCAGTAGAGATTGATCGTCCTCACAACCTCAACAAACTGCTCATCACTCACCGGTTTGACCATATAACCCGCAATATTCTTATCAAAGCTGGCGATACGATCCTGTTCTTGGCGTGAGGAAGTGAGAATAATAACAGGGATACGATGCAGAATAGGATCTTGTTTAATGATGCCGAGGAATTCGAGGCCGCCCATGCGTGGCATGTTCAAATCCAAAAGAATGATGCACGGAAGGCTGGTTTCAGAATTGTGCAGGTACTCAAGTGCTTCTTCGCCATTGCCTGCAACATCGAGCGGATTTGACACCTTTAACAGCTTCAACGCACGCCGGATGGTCATCACATCCACTTCATCATCTTCTACCAGTAGAATCGGGCCATTACTCTTCATGACTAATCTCCTCCATCGTTTTTGGCAAGGTAAAATAAAATGTCGTACCCTGTCCTTCTATCGATTCCAACCAGACGCGACCCTTATGCAGTTGGACAATTTTCTCCACCAGCGCCAGCCCAATGCCGGTGCTTTTGACTTCATCACGCGGGGCAAGTGTTTGGAAGATCTGGAATATCTTTTCGTGGTATTGAGGTGCAATTCCCGGCCCGGTATCAGCAATCGCAAATTGCCAATTTGTTTGCTGGTCTGACCACCTCACCCCTATTTTGCCAATAGGCTTATCCATATATTTGATAGCATTACCGATCAGATTTTGAAAGACCTGTCGGATACGTATTTCGTCACCATATACCATAGGCAGGTCAGCGGCTACCGTGATCGCTATCGATTCAGGTGCCGCTAGAAGATCAACTACATCGGCAACCAGCCTATTGAGATCAAATTTGGTTAGATTTTCTTTAACGCGACCTATACGCGAATACTGGAGGATGCCTTCAATCATTTCATGCATTCGTTTCGTGCGTCCGACCACGAGGTTTAGCATATTGCGGCCTTCATCATCGAGACTTTCCGCATAATCTGCTGCCAGCCAACTGGCAAGCTGGGTGATACCCCGCAGTGGTGCTTTGAGATCGTGCGAAACCACGTAAGCAAAAGAGTCGAGGTTCTTATTGACGGCCAGTAATTGTCCGGTACGCGCTTGAACCTGTTGTTCAAGGTGTTCATTGAGTTCTTGGATTTTGGCTTCCGCTTGCTTGCGTTCGGTAATGTTCTGAGCAATTTTTGTAATTCCTACAATCTTGCCCTGACTATCCTTGAGTGCTGCTAGGGAAACCGAAACAAAAACCTCACTGCCATCTTTTTTCAGACGAATGGTATCAAAGTGCTTCACGGTTTCGTCCGCATAAATCTTCTGAAGGAACTCGGCTTCCTCATCCAGCTTATGAGGCGGAATGAGTATCGTGATCAGCTTTCCAATGACCTCATCCGCCGAATAGCCAAAGATACGTTCTGCCCCCTGATTCCAACTGGTGATGGTTCTGTCCAATGTCTGGCTGATAATCGCATCATTTGAAGATGTTACAATGGCTGCAAGTCGAGCCAATCCCTGTTCTGCCTGCTTACGCTCGGTAACATCACGCAAAATAACAGTGAAGTACTTCTTTCCTTCAGCTTCGATCTGTGAGATTGAGGCTTCAATTGGGAATTCTTGACCGTCACTGCGTAATCCACTGATCCCACCGAGAGTCTCTATACGTTCGGTGGTAATATCGGTCAGTCCAAAGTCCCAGATGTGATCATGGTGTGCTCCGTGATATCGTGTTGGCATGAACCGCTCTAAGGAATCACCGACTGCTTCACCAGACTTAAAATGAAACATAGTCTCCGCTGCATGGTTAAACATCACAATGTACAGGTCGTCGTCTACAGTAATAATCGCATCCATTGCTGCGTTGATAATTCCAGTCAGACGTACTTTACTTTCCTGAACCAAATTCTCTGCTTGTTTCCGCAGCGCAATGTCATGGAAGTTGACTGATAGACCGATGCGGGTAGGATAAACTTCGACCTCGACCCAATAATTGAGCTCTATCGAAAAGGTTTCAAACCGGACTGTTCTGTGCTCGGCTAGTGCTCGGTGCATTTCTTGATGGGCTTGGGTGTCCATCATCTCAGGAAATATTTCCCAGATATTTTTCCCAATCAGCGCTTCGCGTTTTCTGCCTAAGAGCTGTTCAGCTTTATGGTTGAGATAGATAAAGCGCCACCCTTCATCCAACCCATAGAAGGCCTCGCTGATGCTTTCGAGCAGTTCAAAAGCTTGGTCAGGGGAAATAATCAATCGATTATTCGCGCTGTCAGATGGATCTAAAAGTGGTTCTTGTACTGTTGGCAGACTATGATCATCAATTTGATGCATAATGCTTTGTCCTTGAGGAATTATTTATAAATATGCATGTTTTATTAGGCATGTTTTCCTGATATTGGTCAGTTTTTCGGCAATCTACCGTCGAAAACTTCTAATCACCGTGCGCTAATAACAAAAAGTAGGGATTCACATGCTAAGGGAGAGATTAGCCGTCAAAAACAACACACAGCCCTTGGTTATTCTGTATTCACGGGCTGCGATCAACGGGCTGAGGTGGTGATGAATGCTTGGCTTCATCAGCCGTTTTAAAGTGTTATGGAATAAGAGCAACGAAGAGAAAAGTGTTCGAAAACGCGGCGACAAGTACCTAATGAACATCTATTATTTAGGCCATAACATTCACTCTATCACGAAGATGTATAATTTGTGTTATTTTTCTTAATTATATATTCGCAAGGATAAAAACTACCGCCACTTACTGACGAGCATCAGAGACCACAAGACTAACAATTCCATCACGTTTTTCCCGTTTTGATCGTTCGAATCTAGTTTCATCTTCCAAACGTTATCTTCATAAATGGCCTTAAAACAACCCCTTTTTACCTGCTCCACCTGCAAAGCAGGACAAATCACTGTAATAGTCTCCGCAATTGTTACCTGTTATCGCCTGTTTATCAGGTCTTATCTCCTCTATCTCTGTGTCTCTGTGGTTAAATGCCTCGTCTCGTCTCCTCTTTCTTTGTGTCTCTGTGGTTAAACCTCTGCATTGACATGTCGTAGCCCTGCCGTAGGTTATCCATCGAATGGCTGCACACCGAAGCATGCTAAGCTAAAAACAATTCACACACCGAGGACACTTTTTATCATGCGCCGTTTGCTTTGTATTTTCATCACCCTGCTCGTTTTTGTACCCCGATTAGCTGCTCAGGATGCCACTGCTGAACCCATCCCCGAAGCCATGCCGCTCATCGACGAAGGTAATCAGGACATCGTCAACATCCTGCTCATTGGTGCTGCAACCAATAACCCGAATAACCCCGGCCTGACCGACTCGCTGATGGTACTGTCAGTCAACCGTACCGCAGGTGTCGTTTCGGCTGTCTCCATCCCCCGTGATTTATATGTTTATCTTGACCGTTTTAAGATGCAGAAGATCAACACCGCTTATTTCTACGGTGAAGAAAACCGTGTTGAAGGTGGTGGTTTCAAAGTGCTGACCGATGCCATTCTTTATAACCTCGGCCTCAAAATTGATTACTACGTCCGTGTTAATTACACCGGCTTTGGTGACATCATTGATGCTCTTGGTGGCATCGACATCACCGTCGATTGTGTCATCCGTGACTGGAAGTTGAAGTCGCCTGAACTCGATAAACAGGTGGCTGATAATTATGAAGTCTACACATTGGGCATTGGTCAATGGCACATGAACTCGGAAATCGCCCTGTGGTACGTCCGCAGCCGCAAAAGCAGCAGTGACCTTGATCGTGGACGCAGACAACAGGATATGCTCCGTGCCATCTGGCGCAAAATTCGTGCCGGTAACATGCTCCAAAGTCTGCCGCAAACATGGGATGCTTTGAGCAAAAACGTCATAACCAACATGACGCTGGCTGATGTGGCTGGAATGCTACCGCTGGCCTTGAGTATCGACACCAGTGACATCCGTTACTTCACCTTCCGCCAGCTTCATGAAGTCGTCAACGCCTACTCGCCCAAAGGACAAGCTGTGTTGATCCCCCAACGTGAAGCGATTACGGCTCTGCTGCAACAGGTCGTCCTGCCACCCAACGCCAGCCAGATCAAACCGCAGCGTCCAACGATTGCTGTGGTCAATGCCAGTGGTGTCCCAACGATGGATTTGGTGGCTGCTGATCGCTTGGAATTGGAAGGTTTTAAGACGACGGTTATTGATGAAGCCAACGTTCAGTACCGCCAATATGACCATATTGTGGATTACACCGGTGCTACCAAAGGCAGTCCTATCGGCAAGATCGCCAAGGTTCTGAAGGTCACTGACGATGGCATCGAAGTCACGCCTGATCCCAACCGCCAGTACGACTACAAGGTGTATGTCGGTGGCATGTACCAATATTGGTCATGCACCCGTGATGTGCTGCAACCCAAGCCGGATATAGAAGCCACACCCGAAACAGACGGCTAGACAAACACGCTAAAAGTCATGGTATGATGCGGCTAAATTTCTCTTGACTGAAAGTTGGCCGTGTCATGCCCGTGATTATCCGTCCTGCCATTCCCACGCAAGATTTTGAGTCTGTCGCGGCTATATTAAGCATTTACGAAAATGAACGCATAACTGCCGCTCAATTGACCGAGATTCACAAACGATCTGCCTCCGACGACCAAATACATCATCAAATTGTGGCTGAAACTGATGGCACCGTGGTTGGCTTCGGCAACGTCTTCCGCACGCCTTGGATGAAGCCTGATCGCTATTTTGTGAAAGTATGGACACATCCTGACCGGTGCAGTCAAGGTATCGGTACGCAGTTATTTGATGCCGCCGTCGGTTATGCACAATCCAACGGTGCCACCAGCTTCGAAAGTAACGTGTTTGACAACGACCCACATGCGCTGCGCTTTGCTCAAGCACACGGCTTCAAGATACAACGCCATCTTTTCGAGTCACGGATTAATCTCGCAACCTTCGATATGAGTCCTTTTGACCAGATTATTGAGCAGGTAAAGGCCAATGGTATCCGCTTATTTACGCTGGCTGATGTGGGCAAAACGAAGGAAAATTTACACAAGCTCTGGGAAGTGAATTACGCCACTTACATGGATGATCCCGGCAACACCGGAACCTACCCCAACTTTGAAGATTTCTTGAAGTTGTCGCAATCTGAATGGTTCAATCCAAATAGTCAATTTTTAGCCGCAGATGGAGACCAATACATTGGTCTCTCCGCTATTCGTTATGAACCTGAATACAACACGTTCTATAACATGATGACCGGTGTCATGCCCGCTTATCGTGGACGGAAAATCGCACTGGCCTTAAAGCTGATGACCATCGCCTACGCCAAACAGCAAAACAGCAGCAGCATCCACACGGACAATGACTCGCAAAATGCGCCCATTCTCGCCATCAACCGCAAGCTCGGTTATAAACCAGAACCCGGTGTTTATCGGTTATCAACTGACTGAGGAAATAAAGACGCACAGCCGTAGCCATGTGTCCATTTATTACCGAGTCTCAATTTGAGACTTATTTGATTCCCAGCAGTTCGACTACGAAAATCAATGTAGCATAACCCGGAATCGCACCGCCTGCACCGCGTTCGCCGTAGCCCAAGTTATAAGGAATATAGAACTCGTACTTCGAACCGACGGGCATCAACTGCACGCCCTCCGTCCAACCGCGAATGACCTGATTAAGTCCGAACGAAATCGGTTCGCCGCGATCATATGAACTATCGAAGGTTTTGCCGTCGATAAACGTACCCTTATAATGCACATTCACCGTGTCGGTAGCCTTGGGTTTAGGTCCCGTTCCAGCTTCTAACACTTTGTATTGCAAACCGCTGGCAGTGGTGACGACACCTTCTTTTTTGGCATTGGCCGCCAAGAATGCTTGTCCGGCTTCTTGCATGTTGATACTCCTCGATTGTGATGGGTTCCGCGCTTCAAAAAGGGGAACGCATCATGAATAATAGGGTGTATTATAGGGCAAATTTTACAATCAGGGATGGTACAACAAATGGCAGACAGCGTTGGAACATTGATTCTGGTTCGACATGGACAATCACAGTGGAATCTCGAAAATCGATTCACCGGTTGGGTCGATATTGCCCTGACCAAAGAAGGTGAAGCCGAGGCCAAACACGCTGGCGAACTCTTGCTGGGTATACACTTCGACCACGCCTTTACCTCGGCACTCAGCCGCGCACAGGAAACGCTGCGGATTATCCTAGAAACAACCGACCAAATGGATGTGCCGATTGACCGCGATCAAGCCCTCAATGAACGGCATTATGGCGATCTGCAAGGCTTGAACAAAGATGAAACGGCTGAGAAATTTGGCAAGGAACAGGTGCATATCTGGCGACGTAGTTATGATGTGCCGCCTCCGGGTGGTGAAAGCCTCAAAGATACTGGCAAGCGGACGCTGCCGTATTTTGATGCTCATATCAAACCGCTGGTCTTATCAGGCAAGACCATCCTTGTGGTGGCGCATGGTAACAGCTTACGCTCGGTGGTGATGGTTCTCGAAAATATCTCCGAGCAGGAAATCCCTGAACTCAACATCCCCACCGGTGTGCCAATCCGCTACCAGATCGACAGCACAGGAAAGGTGCTGGAACACGGCTATCTGGGTCAAAGTTAACTCACCTAAATTGATTCACAAACTGCACCCATTGAATCGGCTCTAAGGGTTTTGTCGGCGGGTTTGAGAGAGCGAAATGCCGAATATGCGGAAGATTCTTCGGATTCTGCAATTTCAGAGTGCAATTTATGTCTGAAATGTCGTCAGTGTCGGAGTGACAATCAGCGAAATAAGCGGCAAAAGCAGCACAGGCGGCAAATGCGACCCCTAACCCCCAACCCCTTCCGCCCGTAGTAACAGGGGAAGGGGAGCAATACAAAGGCGAATTTGGCAGCAATTTCGGCAATGGCAAAGATGGGTTTTGTGCTGAATTTGCTATTAAAGATTTTAAGGTGCGTGGTCGGGAGGCTTCGCACATCCCGCCCCTACAACACAGTGTAACGGATATGAAAAGCAAAAGGGTTACCTTTTGGAAGAACATTTTGTAACTCTTTCATGAAGTCGGCGCTAACCATTTTGAGGGAGCGGAATTGTTAAGGCGGTTGATAGCGGGTTGGAAATTGGTTTGTCGGGTTAACCGAAAATAAACCTAAAAAATAGTACTGAGAGAAATGCGATTGAACCGCTGAGACGCAGAGAGCAACAGCACAAAAAATATGAGCTAGTTTGTGCCGCATCAGGCTAAAGCCATGACGCTAACCAGAAGACAAGCCTGCTAAAGCGGCTGGAGATTATTAGCCTATCAGAGGGCAAGGATATTGCATTATGAATATAGAAGAACTGGGCGTTAGTGAAGAGTGTCGTGATAAATTGAGAAGCGGGGGAATCGATAATGTTGATGATATTGTAGATTTTTTTCAGTATGTCTTTAGAAACGCGACATTTACCATTTCATGGGGAGGAGAATGTTTTGATGAGGTAGTAGATAAACTTAAACTAATGGGACTTCTACCAGAAGATTTTTGATTAGCAGTCGTTTGATCATTCAATAGCATCTGTGAATATGAAGGCGTTTCAAGCCATTTTTGAGAGAAATTACCCTTAAAATAAAAACGCTTATCGCTATTTTATTGACAGTAATCAGAAAGATATGTTACTTTATCGACAAGATATTTTGTTCGCAAAAACGATTTCATTATGCCCATTATTAAACCCGTTTTATTGAATTCCTCGTGTTGGACATCTGCCTCATTCTGGCACATTTCTTCGTTTTGGACTGCGAACACGCTATTTTCTAGGGACGCATAGCCGACTTCCATATTGTGTGTTACTCTATAATTGATAGCTGTATACAGGGTGTATACATAGCAAAAGGAGCTTGACATCGAAAATTAGGTTTCAAAAGAATATTACGGCTCGATCAGCAACACGTTCTACCGTTCTTTGTTTAAGGAGCAAAAAAGATATGTTGAGGAAAAGTGGTCTTCTATTGATGCTCGCTATCCTGATGGTCGCCACATTTGGTGGTGCGGCCTCGGTGGCAGCGCAGGACAAAGTGACCGATTTGACGATTTGGTGGGCACAGTGGGATCCGGCAAATTATTTACAGCAAATCGGCAATGATTACGAAAAAGCGACCGGCATCAAGGTCAATGTCGTCCAGACTCCGTGGGGCACCTTCCAAGATCGTGTCACCACCGAATGGGCAGCCAAAGGCACATCCTTTGACCTGATCGTCGGCGACAGCCAATGGGTTGGTCAGGGTGCGGTTCAGGGTCATTATGTTGACCTGACCGACTTCATGGTCAGCAATGGTATTGATAAAACCGTTACCCCTGCTACACTAAAATATTACGGCGAGTATCCGGCAGGCAGCGGCAAATACTACGGCTACCCAACCGAAGGTGATGCCAACGGCTTCGCTTATCGCAAGGACTTGTTCGAGAACAAAGACGAAATGGCTGCCTTCAAAGCCAAGTATGGTTATGACCTCGCTGTGCCGGAAACTTGGGCACAACTGCGCGACATCGCCGAGTTCTTCACACGCCCCGATAAGGGTCTGTATGGTGTCAACGTCTACACACAAAAAGACTACGATGCGATCACAATGGGCTTCGAGAATGTCTTCTTTAGCTATGGCTGCAACTGGCAAGACGACAAGAACAATGTTCTGGGTGTCGTGAATGCCGATGCCTGCGTGAAGGCGCTTGACCTGTACAAGCAACTGTATTCGTTCGCCCCTCCCGGCAACACCAATTCATTCTTCCAAGAAATGAATGACTCGTACACCAACGGTCAGGCCGCGATGGTCATGAACTACTTCGCCTTCCTCCCTGCACTAGTTGCTGATACCAACAAGTACAAGGATGTCACTGGCTTCTTCGTTATGCCGAAGGGTCCCGATGGACAGCAGTTCGCAGCATTGGGTGGTCAGGGTATGAGCGTCAACGCCTACATCTCTGATGCGCGCAAACAAGCTTCGCTTGACTTCCTGAAGTGGTTTGCTCAGGAAGACACTCAGAAGACATGGGCAGCCTACGGTGGCTACACTTGCAATATCAATGTGTTGAATTCGGATACGTTCCTCAAGGCGACACCTTATAACGCCGCCTTTGCCCAAACCATGACTATGGTGAAGGACTTCTGGAACATTCCCGAATTTGCTCAACTGTTGGCCCCGACCCAAAGCGCCTTAAGCGGCTTCGTGGTTGGCGGACAAGGTGAGGCCAAAGACGTATTGGACAAACTGGCAGAAGATCAGGACAAAGTTCTGGTCGATACTGGTGTCATCAAGTAAAGCAATCTCCAAATAGATATTGCGGATAAACAAGTAGGGCGCACAGCCGTGCGTCCCTACATTGGGTACTCCGTATTAAAAAGTAAAAGTTCATTATGCCGTCCCTACACAAGAGGACGTATTTGTAGGGACGCTATATATCGCGTCCGTCCTGAAATGATTACCGAATTGTTTCGCGAACAATTAAAAGCCCATTGTTCAACAAAAATGCTTTTCACTTAATATCAAGTGACTTAGTTACTCCTGAGGTGTTTTGTGTCCCAAACTTTGCCATCCGCCCCGTCGTCGGGCACACGCACAATTCAAAGGCAGATGAGTGACCGTAAAATAGTACTCTGGTTTATTTTGCCGACCATCATTCTTTTGATCGTGATGAATATTTTCCCGCTGATTTACAGCCTGTATTTGAGCTTTACAAATTATTCAGTCATTGCCGATAAACCCCCGCAGTGGATCGGTATCCAGAATTACACGTCAATTCTCACCGACAAAAATTTCTGGACGGCTTTCGCCACCACCGGACGCTATGCCCTGCTCACGGTTATTTTGCAAACCGTGATCGGCTTCGGCTTAGCGCTGCTGCTCCGCAATAAATTTAAGGGCAGCGGCTTGGTGACGACACTTATTTTGATCCCCATGATGCTGTCACCGATTGTGGTGGCGACTTTTTGGAAACTCATTTTTAATCCCTCATACGGCATTTTTAATTACCTGCTGGGCTACACCAACATCAGTACGGCACCGGAATGGCTCGGCGATCCCGACCGCGTGCTGTGGGCCATTATTATCGTGGATGTTTGGATGTGGTGTCCGTTTGTGATGCTGCTGTGCTTGGCGGGTCTGAGCGCCATCCCCGAATATCTATATGAAGCAGCCGCCATCGACCGCGCGGGCACATGGTTCCAGTTCCGGCGGATAACGCTGCCACAGGTGATGCCGCTGTTGTTGATCGCAGTCCTCTTTCGAACCATCGAGGCCTTTAAACAGTTCGATCTGGTTTATGGTTTGACGGGAGGCGGTCCCGGTGATTTGACCGAAACGGTATCTATCAGGCTTTACCGGCTGGCCTTTGCCGGACAGTTAAACACCGGTTTATCCAGCGCGTTAGCCTACATTGTGTTGATCATTATCATCGCGGTCAGCAACCTTTACATTCGATCATTAAACAGGGCGCGAGGAGGTTAACGATTATGGCAACCCAAACACAAGCCTCTACACCCGCACCTATTGTCTCCTCGGTACCGGTTGTTAATTATTCCACTCGTGTCGATAAAGTTGGTTGGCGACCGCGCGCCCTGAGTGTGACGCGGGCTGTTCTGGCGGTGATTATCGCCATCATCATGCTCATTCCGGTGATCTGGATGGCAATGACCGCTTTCAAGCCGCTCAAAGATGCGGTGGCTGTCCCGCCCATCGTGTTCTTCACACCCTCGCTGGAAGGCTTCGTCAATTTGATGACCCAGCAGCGGCAGGTCAACGGCGATGAACTGACGCAGCTACGGGCGCGTACTGATCTCAATTGGGCTGACCAAGTGGCGCTCGGTGAGCAGCGTGCGATTATCGGGCAAAGCCAATTCCCACAGCAGCTTCTCAATTCGTTGATTATCGCAGGGGCATCGACCATCATTTCGGTGGTGTTCGCGGTGCTGGCGGCCTACGCCTTCAGCCGTTTTGATGTTCCCGGCAAAGATGATCTGTTATTTTTCATCCTCAGCCAGCGCATGCTACCGGCAGTCGTCGTGACGGTGCCCATCTTTTTGATGTACCGCCAAGTGGGTTTGTACGACACGCATCTCGGCATGATTTTGCTGTACACCAGCTTCAATCTGTCGTTTGCCGTGTGGTTGCTCAAGGGCTTCATCGACGAAATCCCCAAGGAATATGAAGAAGCGGCTTTGGTGGATGGTTACACACGTTTGCAAGCCTTCCGCAAAATCGTGCTGCCGCAGTCGATTACCGGCATCGCGGCCACAACGGTGTTCTCGTTTATTTTCTCGTGGAATGAATTCGCCTTCGCGCTGATGCTGACGCAGGATAAAGCCCGTACTGCTCCGCCCAGTATTCCCCTCATTTTGGGGTCGGGAGGTGTCGAATGGTCAACCATCGCGGCGGGTTCGCTGGCATTCCTGATTCCGGTGGTCATCGTCACCTTTGCGCTGCGGAAACATTTATTACGTGGCGTGACCTTCGGCGCGATCCGTAAAGGCTAAGGGATTTATTAATCACAATGGCAACGATTGAACTAAAACAAGTTGAGAAAAAATTTGGCGAGAGTTTCGCCGTTAAGCCGCTGGATATGACCATCAACAGCGGTGAGTTTGTCGTGCTGCTGGGGCCGTCCGGCTGTGGCAAAACAACGACGTTACGCATGATCTCTGGTTTGGAAGCCGTGACCAGCGGCAACATCCTGTTTGACGGTAAAGATGTGACGTGGCTGCATCCCAGCGCACGCGATATTGCCTTCGTATTCCAGTTCTTCGCGCTGTATTCGCATCTGAGCGCACGGGATAACATCGCTTTCCCGTTGCAAG